>JANMKJ010000282.1:0-3499 GCA_031371945.1 Rhodobiaceae bacterium | reverse complement strand
GGTGCGCTCAAACTGGCCAGTGTTCTTGGCGTTCATGCGAAAATAGGTGCTGAGCTCCATGGGGCATCGCGTGTTGGGCGGCACATAAACAAATGAGCCATCGGAAAACACGGCGGAGTTCAAGGCGGCGTAGAAGTTGTCACCCTGGGGCACGACGGAGCCCAAGTATTTGCGCACCAGTTCAGGGTGCTCACGCAAGGCTTCCGAAATTGAACAGAAGATGACGCCCGCCTTGGCGAGCTCTGCCTTGAAGGTGGTCACAACGGATACCGAATCGAAAACCGCGTCAATGGCTACGCGGCCGGCGATCACTTCGTTACCTTCGTCATCCAGCAAGCTCTTCTCGCCCTGCTTGCGCACGCCGGCGAGAATTTCCTGTTCCTTCAGGGGAATGCCGAGCTTGGCATAGGTTTCCAGAAGCTTGGGATCAATCTCATCAAGGCTTTTGGGAGATGCCATGCTCTTGGGTGCGGCATAGTAATAGAGATCCTGAAAATCAATCTTCGGAAAAGAGACACGTGCCCAGGTTGGCTCTTCCATCTGCAGCCAGCGGCGGTAGGCTTCAAGACGCCATTCCAGCATCCAGGCGGGTTCGCCTTTCTTGTCTGAAATGAATTTGACGATGCCCTCGTTGAGACCCTTCGGCGCATAGTCTGATTCAATCTCGGTGGTGAAGCCGTATTTGTATTTATCGACTTCGATATCTTTGACGAGTTCTATGGTGTCGAGGTCTGCCATTTTTTATTCCAGGTGACTTTCCATCATTCCGGCGAAAGCCGGAATCTTCTCGGTTGCGGTTGATGAGATTCCGGCTTTCGCCGGAATGACAGGTTTGGGTGAAAGACGTGCCCGTAACTTCTTCCAAACGGCGTTGAAATGTTCGATGTCTAAAGGTTTTGTATTCCACCCGAGACTGATACGGATGGCGCCTCGCGCCAGTTCAGGTGCGACACCCATGGCGCTGAGCACGTGGGACCTGGTGACCTTGCCCGATGAACATGCAGAGCCCGACGACACTGCAATGCCTTCAAGGTCAAAATTCATCAACAGTGTTTCAGCAGTCAAGCCGGGCTGGCTGAAACAGATGGTGTTGGACAAGCGTTCAGCGCTCCCTCCAAAAATAGTGGCGCCTTCAAGCACTGATTCCAGTGCATTGCGCAACGCCTTGATATCTAATACGTTTTCCTTCGCCACCGCAGCAAACCCGGCAATTGCAACAAGGTTTTCAGTTCCCGCCCGACGGCGTAATTCCTGGCCACCGCCTACAATGAAAGGCTCCATCGGCAGTCCGTCACGCAACACGAGTGCACCGATGGCTGGAGGTCCGCCAACCTTGTGGGCAGCAATCGTCATCATGTCGACGCCGAGCAAGCCAAAATTCAGCGGAATTTTTCCGAAGGCCTGCACCGCGTCTGTATGGACCAACGCGCCGTGCCTTTGTGCCAGTGCAACGATTTCGCGGATAGGCTGGATAACGCCCGTTTCATTGTTGGCCAGCATCACGCTCACCAATGCCTTGGGGCCGTCGAGCATCCTGGCCAGGGCCTCAAGGTCAACTACGCCGTGCGCCGTTACGGGGATGAATTCGGCTGGCTTGTTGACGGCCTTGGCAGCTTCGATGACCGCGGGGTGTTCAACCGCAGATACGAGCACCCG
This sequence comes from Rhodobiaceae bacterium, assembly GCA_031371945.1. Taxonomy (GTDB): domain Bacteria; phylum Pseudomonadota; class Alphaproteobacteria; order Rhizobiales; family Aestuariivirgaceae; genus Aestuariivirga. The sequence continues at coordinate 1,843 of JANMKJ010000282.1, read as the reverse complement.
TTCAACGGGTGCATTGCGGATCGCCATATTGTTGGCTTCAGTGCCGCCCGAGGTGAAGACGACCATGGGAGCCAGCACGCCGATCGCCTGGGCAACTGTTTCGCGCGAGTCATCCAGCAGCTTTCTTGCCATGCGGCCTTCACGGTGGACTGACGAGGCATTGCCGTCCACATCCATGGCCGCATGCATGGCCGCCTTTACGCTGTCGCGTAGCGGGCTGGTGGCGTTATGGTCGAAATAGGTTCTCAAGCCTGGGGCCTCACATAACGATCCTTGGCCTGCTTGATTGTGGCAGCGAGTGCCAAGTTGCGCTTTTCGACAACGTCTTCCAGCGTGATCGAGCCTAAAAATGTCATCATCTGGCGGCCAAGGGATGACCACAGGTCATGGGCGGAGCATTGCTCGCCTTTGACACAGCCCATGACGCCATCACCGGAGCAACGGGTTACCCGTAGCGCTTCGTCAACGGCCAAAATAATATCAGAAACAGCAATATCGGCGGGGTCGCGGGACAGCTTGTAGCCCCCGCCGGGACCCCGGGAACTTTCCACCAATCCCGAGCGGCGGAGTTTGCTGAACAGCTGCTCGAGATATTCCTGGCTAATGTCCTGGCGCTCGGCAATTTCAGAGAGGGAAACGGGAAGGCCATGGGAATGCTGGCCAATATCGATCATGGCCATAACAGCGTAACGACCCTTTGTGCTCATTTTCATTCGATTTTCCCCATGTTGCGGTCACGAAAAGCTTGCTTTTTGCCCCCCCAGCCGTGCTAAAGCCCTAAAACCTCACGGGCACTGGAAAGTCAGACACTTTCTTGAACCATTCTAAACTAGATATATAGAAAGCCCGACTTCACGAGTCAACTATTACCACCGGTCTCCGGTTAAGATTTTAGTGGGCCAAAACACAGAAACGGAACCCTACGGGATGCCAGAAGTCATATTTAACGGACCGGCCGGGCGCATTGAGGCGCGGTATCACCACGCCAAGCCAGCTGGCTCACCCATTGCCATACTGCTGCACCCCCATCCGGCTTTTGGCGGGACGATGAACAACCCGATCGTTCATTCCCTCTACCAGACTTTTGTAAGTCGGGGCTTTTCGGTGCTGCGCTTCAATTTTCGAGGCGTTGGACGCAGCCAGGGGCTGTTTGAGAACGGTGCCGGTGAACTGTCAGACGCGGCAAGTGCTTTGGACTGGCTGCAATCTTTCAACCGGGAAGCAAAAATCTGCTGGATTGCCGGGGTATCATTTGGTGCGTGGATTTCCATGCAGCTTTTGATGCGGCGCCCGGAAATCGGCGGGTTCATTTCCATTGCACCATTGGCCAAGCATTATGATTTTTCGTTCCTTGCGCCCTGCCCTGCCTCCGGCTTGTTCGTGAATGGCGAAAAGGACGTGGTGGCACCACCTGAGTCGGTTCACAGTCTGGTTTCCAAGTTGAAAACCCAGAAGGGCATTATCATCGAGCACAAGGTTGTGGCCGGTGCGAACCACTTCTTTGATGGCAAGCAGGATGAGCTTACCAAGATTTGCTCGGTGTATTTGGACAAGCGCCTATCGCAAGAGGGCTAATACGCCACCTGTCATCGGTGAGCTAACTTTAGTCGTTGATGGAAACGTCAGCGGCAGTTTCTTGAGGCTGCGCACGGCGAGAGAGGCCCAGGCCTCCGCTTCCATGGCGTCGCCATCGAAGCCGAAATCCTCGGCGGTTTTTACGTTGGGGAGTTTTTGCTCCAGTGATTGCATGATCGTTGGGTTGTGACGGCCACCGCCGCAAATTGCCCAGGTTTTTGGGGTTTCGTTAAGCCATTCCGTGGCGCGGGCGATGGCACGCGTGGTG
>JANMKJ010000230.1:0-8487 GCA_031371945.1 Rhodobiaceae bacterium | reverse complement strand
CAAGTTGCGATTTTGACCGCTTCGCCCCTCGAATAGACAAAATCCCCATTTGATCCTAAGTGGCCGTCCAAAGGATTGGCAGCGCACAGACATGTTCGGCGAAAAGCCCCAGGAATGGCCGCAAAGCTTCGCGTTCATCATGGTTCCGGAGTTCACCATGATGCCGGTGACATCGGCCATCGAGCCCTTGCGGATTGCCAACCGGCTGTCGGAAAAGGCGCTCTACAAGTGGACCATGCATTCGGTGGATGGCCAGCCGGTGTCAGCGTCGAGCAACATTCTCACTATGGTGAACGGTGATCTCGAGACTGTACCGCCCCATGCCAGCATCATTGTATGTGCGGGCCTCAACGTGCAGCACCATTCCGACAAGCGGCTCATCAGCTGGCTACGCAAGGTTGCAAGGCGTGGCACGGATATCGGCGCTGTCTGCACCGGGGCCCATGTGCTGGCGGAGGCTGGCATTCTCGATGAGTATAAATGCACCATCCATTGGGAAAACCTGCCCGGCTTTTCAGAGGCTTTTCCCGAAATCGAGGCGACCGGCGGGCTGTTTGAGATTGACCGCGACCGGTTCACCAGTGCAGGCGGCACAACGGCGCTCGACATGATGCTCACCATGATTGCCAGCCAGCATGGGCCGGACCTTGCCTCGGCCGTGGCGGAGGCGGTTCTGCACTCGCCCATTCGCCACCACAGCGAACACCAGCGCATGTCGCTTCCCGCCCGTATCGGCGCCCGGCATCCAAAGCTTGTTGGCATCATCGAGAAGATGGAAGAAAACCTGGAAGAGCCGTTGTCTCCCAGCCTTCTGGCCAAGCAGGCAGGGCTTTCCACGCGGCAACTTGAACGGCTGTTCCGCCGCTATGTCGACCGCTCGCCCAAGCGCTACTATCTTGAGCTGCGGTTGAAGAAAGCGCGTTCTCTGCTGCTGCAAACCGACATGTCGGTGATCAACGTGGCGCTGGCATCCGGGTTTTCATCACCGTCGCATTTTTCCAAATGCTACCGGGCGTTTTATGGGCGCACGCCCTACCGCGAACGTGGCATTCCAGTCATTCAGGCTGTTGCATAAAAAAGGAGCAGGTTCTGTTGAACCCGCTCCCCCGGTTTAATGTCCCCGCGACCGGGGGCAGTATACGAGAACACCAAACCGATCTCATTTCAAAATACGCAGGCAGTCGATGAAACGAAGCTTCCGTTTGCTGCAACTGCCCGGTGCGCATGACGATCTGGCCCAAATTGATATAATCCAACTTTGTAAAAATCAACCGAATTGTTTGTAATATAATTCAAACCGCGTGTATTTTTTACAGTTCAATCGACTCAATTTGAGTAAAGTTTTAATTCAAATCAGGCCACTGCGGGCAGTTTCAGCTCAACCCGAAGTCCGCCCAGTTCCGCATCGCCCAGCACAACATTGCCACCATACATGGCGGCTGTTTCGGTTACGATCGACAGGCCCAAGCCTGATCCGGGCTTGGTTTCATCGAGCCGCTTGCCGCGTTTCACCGCTTCACTGCGCTTTTCGGCGGGAAGGCCCGGCCCATCGTCATCAACGGTGATCACCAGCCAGTCGCGCCCTGCCCCGTTGGTGCCGGCCATGGGTGAAGCCGTAATGCTGACATGGCGGTTGGACCATTTTGACGCGTTGTCGATGAGATTGCCTGTCATTTCTTCAAGGTCCTGGGTTTCACCTCGGAACTTGAGGCCGGGTGACACGGTCACGCTGATTTGAACATCCCGGTCGCGGTTGATGCGCATGATGGTGCGTGACAGGGCCTGGAGTACCGGTTCCACTTCACAGGACGAACCAATGGTTTGCGCCCTTGCCGCACGCCGGGCGCGGTCGAGATAGAGGCTGATCTGGTCACGCATGACGTGGGTTTGCTCGGCCACCTTGGCACCCAGCTGTGTGTTGCTGCCCTCCGCCTCATTCGTCAGTACACTGAGGGGTGTTTTCAGGGCGTGGGCCAGGTTGCCAACCTGCGTGCGGGCGCGCTCGATCACTTCGGTGTTGGCCAGGATAAGCAGGTTGAGTTCGTCGGCCACCGGCTGCATCTCGCTCGGAAATTCGCCTTCCAGTCTTTCAGCCCGGCCACCACGAATGGCGCTGAGGGCCTGTTGCATGGCTTGCATGGGGCGCAGGGCGACGCGTACCTGCAGCAGGATTGATGCCAGGAGGCCAAAGCCGAGCAAGCCCAGCACGCCATAAAGCGCACGGCGGAAAGCCAGGATTTCATCGCGCAACTCGTCAAAATTGCCAGCCACGAGAAAGGCATAGTCGTCGGCATCGCCAAACAGCTTGAACTTCTGCTCAATGGCTCGCAGCTGCTTGCCTTCGCTGTCAGTCATGTAGAAGCTGGCAACGCCGCCCTTGTCGCGGACCTTGAGCATGGAATCGAGTGGTATCAGGCGTTGCTCAAGCAGGGAGTCGGAGGCGAGGTCGCCCACCCCTTTTTCCTTGGGCGGCGACACCTGCCAGTACCAGCCAGACAGCGGCAGCGAGAATCGCGTATCGGCAATCTGGCCCTGCATGCCGGGCGTTCCATCGGCGCTGAGTTCAACATTGGCAAGAAGTCCGTCAAGCACGGCACGAAGCCTTGCATCGAAGTTGCGCTCAAGCGCTGCCTGGAAGAGATAGTTCAAAAGGAAAGCCGCACTCACCAGCAGGACGACTGCTACGACTGCGGAGGTGGATATCAGCCGAAAGGATAGTGACCTACTTCGCATTATCCGGCTCGGATATGCAGTAACCCATGCCGCGTATGGTATGCAGCACGTCTACCCCAAGCTTTTTTCTGAGGCGGCCCACAAACACTTCAATGGTGTTGCTGTCGCGGTCAAAATCCTGGTCATAGAGATGTTCCACCAGTTCGGTGCGCGACACGACCTTGCCGCCGTGGTGCATGAGATATGACAACAGGCGAAATTCGAGGGATGTCAGCTTGATCGCGGTGCCATTCACGGTAACGCGGGCGCTTTTCGTATCCAGCACCATGGGCCCGCAGGTGAGTTCGCTGGTGGCATGGCCCGCACTGCGGCGCAGCAGGGCCCGAACCCTGGCCAATACCTCTTCCATCTGGAATGGTTTTGCTACGTAATCATCGGCACCAGCATCAAATCCTGCAACCTTGTCGCTCCAGCGGTCGCGGGCGGTGAGAATCAGTACCGGCATTTTCTTTCCGGCACGGCGCCACTTTTCAAGAACGCTGACGCCATCGAGAACCGGCAGGCCCAGATCCAGCACTACTGCATCATAGGGTTCGGTTTCGCCGAGGTAGCAACCCTCTTCGCCATCGGTCGCCTTGTCAACGACATAGCCCGCATCCGACAGGGCCTGCACGATTTGGCGGTTTAGATCCGGATCGTCTTCAACGACGAGAATTCGCATTTATGTCTGTCCCTGAAGGGTGAGAAGCATCTGGATCAATTTATTGACCCATCTTCGCCACTCACCATTATACGCGCCACGTTCGTGTCGGTGCGCAAAGTGACAGCATAAATGCCACTAGGCAAGAGCTTCACACCAACAACCGTGGAGTTGGAAATCTGACCCTGGGCAATGGCAGCAGCTTGAGAGGGGCGGATTTTTACCCGCAGCTGGGGATAGGGAACGTTGATCTTGGGTGGCAATGTTTTGCGCAGCATGAGGGTCGGTGCGCGGGGCACGTTGACCTTTTGGGCATAGGCGGACTCGGCGACAAACAAAGTCACCAGCGCTATCGCCACAAATTTCATACCCGTCAACATTAGCCGTCCTTTCATGCATCGGTTCTAGGCGGCTCAAGCTGAACTGGGGATGAATAGAAACGTCAGGAATATTGACATTTATTAAACATATTTAATATCAACATGTTAACACAATTTTAATCTTTTGGATTGTGGGCAGTTATGTGCGATTTTGCACATATAAACCGCAGTTTTCCGGGTAATTTTGTGCAGTGCACAAATCTGCCAGGCGGAGGTACATTTTCTGCCCGCCATGCTATTCAAAACACTCAGCAAAATTCCAGTTCTTAGCAAAGGAAATTGGTGCCCCATGAGTGTTGAGTCGGTTCGCGCGTTTTTGACTGAAAAAGCCCCGGATATTTTGATCGTGGAGTTGCCCTCCAGCACGGCCACCGTAGCCATGGCCGCTGCCGGTCACGGCGTTACAACAGCGCAAATCGCCAAGACCCTGTCTCTGCGGGTGGGCGAGCGGAACTTTCTGGTTGTAACGAGTGGTGATGCGCGGCTCGACAACAGGAAGGCCAAGGCGCGCTTTGGCGGCAAGATACGCATGCTGGGTGCGGACGAGGTGTTGGCCGTGACCGGTCATCCGGTGGGTGGCGTCAGTCCTTTTGGCTTGGCAACGGCCCTCACCGTTTACTGCGACGTTTCCCTCAAGGCCTTCACTGAAGTTGTGCCGGCGGCGGGTTCCACCAACAGTGCGCTGCGCATCCATCCCCTGCGCATGGCCGAACTCGCCAATGCAGAATGGGTTGATGTTTGCGAGGTATGACGACGTCATTTCTTTCCCGGGAGCGTTCCAAAGACCTGGCCCGATATTTTTTCCAGTGACCTGCCACCTATATAGCCACCTGCACCCACTGTCAGGAATTGCCAAAAACCGGCTGGCAGGTCATTCCAGCGCGGATTGTAGGTAACGGCATGGCCCATGAGGCCGTCGAGGCCAGGAATGACAAGGCCTACGAGAATGAGAAATCCCATGAGTACCAGCATGAGAATGGGTCGCCAGTTGCTGGCCAGCCACTGATCGGACTTGATTTCCGCAAGCACGATGGACTGTTGCAACTCGGCAGATTTCGCCAGGTGGTCAAGCAGGCTGGCTTCAAGTTCCGCCTTCAGCTTGCGGCGGAGTTCAAGGTCAGTCACATAGGCATCAATGATGGATGACAGCGGTCCTTTGACCAGCGTGGCTATGATTGGGAGAAGTGAAAGCATGGTCAAATTCCTTCCTGTTGGGATTTCTTGCGGCGTTCGCGTATGATCCAGAGGGCGGCGGCAACACCACCTGCCGCAAACAGGAGACCCAGCACGCCGTAGCCCAGGAGGCGTGCCAACTCATTTGCCATGGAAAAAATGGCAAGCAGGCTTGCAGCCCAAATGGTTGTGCTCTGGTGTGCTGGCTTTCCGCCCACGGGCGTGACGGGTCCCTGCACTGGGCCTTCGTGCTTCATGAACAGGGTGGCTTCAGCGGCGCGGCGGTTGATAAGGCCCGGCAAAACCTTGCCACCTGCCTTTACCCACAGCTGCAGGCGGCGCGGCACCGCGTCAAAATCCTGCGTGTTGACAGCCTTCAGCACGCTCGATTTGCGGAAATTTTCAAGCCCGACATTGTAGGCGAATGAAACGAGAGCTGAAAATTGATCGTCATTCACCGGCTGCACCAGTTCACGGGTGACCCCACGGCTGAACTGTTCCACATCGCGGGCCAGGATCTTTTCCGCCTCATCACGGGTGATCTGCAGTCCGGTTGTCACAACCGGTGCCCCGGCCATGGCGGTGTGGCCAAAGCCTATGGTCCAGATTCCGGTTGCGTCCCCGTATGCGGTTCCGCGAAATCCTTCGGCTTCGCGGATGAGGGCCAAGCCCTCCTCGGTGATTTTCATGGTCAAAACCTGTCTGTCAGTGGGATAGGAAAAATGGAAAGAGTTTGCCTGCAGCAGCGCCGAGTGAAATCGACAGTCCCACCACGAGGCAAATGGCCTTCCAGCTGCCCCGCGCTGTAACCAAGGCATCCCGAATTTCGCGCACGTCGCCGCGCAGGCCCTGCAATTCGATTTCAACTGTTTCCATGCGCGCCTGCAGGGCACCGATTTCGCGTTCAACTGTCATGGGCATCACCAGCACACGATCAGGATTTGGCCGTGGCCGCCGCGGCCCCCGGCACCACCTGATATGCCAGCACCGCCACCACCGCCACCGCAGCCAATTTCACCAGTGCCGCCCGCACCACCTGTACCGGCGTTCGATGCCCCACCACCGCCACCACCGCTCGCTCCGAAGGGAAACGGTGAGACATAGCCGTCCTGGCCGCGGGTGCTGCCTGGCCGCGGTTGCTGCCTGGTGCTCCACCATTGATGGTGGGAAACCAGCTGCTGCCGGTGATGGCACCGCCTGCCACATCGACATTCGTCGCACTACCGCCGCCCGCACCACCACTGAGGGGAACTGATCCCCCGCCCCAGGCCAGTGCCGCGGTTCCGCCGTTTCCACCCGCACTTGCTGAGAAAACACCCAGGCTGGAGAGAAGTGCTGTGCCGGCCGCAGTGGCACCAACACCTGCTACACCGGGGGCCCCGGTCGTGGCGACAATTGCAGCGCCCGCACATAACCGGTTGGCCAGGGTTGCCACGTCGGGCCGCACGCAGATGAAGCCATATCCACCCGCACCCCCTGCGCCACCGGACAGTCCGCCAGCACCGCCAAGCGCCACGTTACAGAAAAGAACATCGGGCAGCAGAACCAACGGCACAAGCAGCCGTGATATTGCGCCGCTGCCGCCACCTCCACCACCCGCGCGGCTCATGCCCGCCGTGCCGGATGCGCCACCACCACCTCCTGCACCGGATGACACGCAGATGATGCAGGCCATGGACTTGCCGCGCGGCTTTCGCCACTGCTGCCAATCGCCCTGCCCCAGGGCGTTGAACAGTTGCACGTCAGACACGCCGCTGCGGTTTGGAAGGTGACTGTGATCAAGCATCAGTACTTTCCTCCAAGAACTGAAAGGAAGTATCCGCCAGCAACAGCGGTTCCCAGCGTGCACGTGATCCTGTATCCGGCGGGCAGTGCAAAATTCAACGGCAGGCAATAATCGGGCTGGCCCGCCACTTCGGAAAGAGTTGTTGCGGGCAAGGTCATTTCCGCAATCAGCACGTTGGTGGCGGGGCTTGCAGTTGCCGCACCATTATTGATGAACACGCGCAGTACCGTGCCCACATTGGTGCCTGCGGCACGGGCGGTGAGCTTGGCCACGAAACCGCCATTGCTGGCGTCTGCCGTGAACACGGTTGCCACCGCACCCGTGCCATCCTTGGCAGTATTGGCGGCAGTGAGAGCGCCCGGTGCCCATTGTATGTCGGGACTCAGGGTAAAGATCGGATTGGTGTTGGCTGGCATTTCGGTTTCTCCTCAGGGCATGATCAGTGTACTGCTCAAATTCCGCCCCCAGATGTTGAGCAATGACGTTAACTGGGCAGCAGTCAGGTCTTCCGGATCGCCAGGACCTGTGGATCTCCGGCCCTTGAAGGTGGCGGCGGGCATGTCTGCAAGACTTGCATTGGTGACGGAGTTGCTGGCGAGCGTTACAAGCCCAGTGGCTTTGTCAACGTTGATGGCCTGCTTCCACGTCGCGCCATCAGGACTTACCTTCACCTGAAAATTATCGTCGCCCGAGAGGCCAAACTCGGCGTGGCCGGAATAGCCGGTCTGGAACAGGAGTGCCGCTGTATCACTTGTTGCGCTCTTGTTGATCTTGACCCGGGCATCGCTCCCTGCGTGATTGAATAGGATATTGGGCGACGACACTGCCAACCGGTTGGCAGGATCGGCGGAGGTTCCCACGCCGAGCAACGCCATGTTCTGCAGGATGTCAGGTACAGCAAGGTCTTGCCAAGTGGTGCCATCAAACAGCAGGAAGGCGGATTCGGCGATGACCCAAAGTCGCCAGCCCGCTCTTGGTTCGGCAAAACGCCAGCTTCCCGCTTGGCGATAGGCAATCTCGTGAGAATGCCCTTGCCATTCACCAGAGGCCGCGTCGGCAATGAGGTAACGGTCACCATCACTGGGCGCAGCCGGTGGTGTTGCCAGCTGCCGCGAGATGACGGCGAGATGCAGCATGGCATCGAGCAGCATCAGCGCCTCATTATGGGTTACGTGTTTTTGCGCCTGTGATGCTTCAAGCAGGGGCAATCCAAGCGAGGGCGTGTCAGACATTCAGCGTTCTCCAGAGTTTGCTGCCAGGCCCAACGCTGGCACTGAGTTGCGCCACACTCACGTCAAGGGTTGCCGGGCGGATTGAAACGTCAGCTGCGATCTCGGCAGCCGTGTAGCGAAAGACTGGTGATGGCACGTCCGCGCTGCGAAGCCGCAAGCCATTGGTAAAAATTTCAACGCGGTAGGCTTCAGTTGCTTCCGCCAGTGGAATTTCTGTCAGGTCCCACGCGTCCGCGTCGCCCCTGGAGCACCTGATCCACGTCAGCACAATATCACCCCCATCCCTCAGCATGCGCAAATGGCATGGGCTCAGGGGCCGCAGTCCGCGGCATGTCATTGTACCTGCAAACTCCAGGTAGGCATTGTGGCCGTGATCGAGCTGGAGCGGCCCCAGCCGCCAGGTCTGCGGCACGGTGGCCGCGGAAAGTGAAAGTTCGGGCTGCACCACGCCGGCGTTGAGTAGAACGAAGTTGCTGCCGATGGGCCGCATTTCCGGCATTTCGTCACCTGACCCCGCCTGGGCGCGCAACAGGTTGCTGATGC
>JANMKJ010000194.1:0-1698 GCA_031371945.1 Rhodobiaceae bacterium | reverse complement strand
TTTACAAGGAAAAGCTGATCTACAAGGACAAGCGCCTGGTCAACTGGGATCCCAAGTTGCTGACCGCCATTTCGGATCTGGAAGTGGTGCAGAAGGAAGTGAAGTGTTTCCTTTGGTACATCAAGTATCCGGTGGTGGATGGCGCCCCAGGCGAAGAAATCATCGTGGCGACCACCCGGCCTGAAACCATGCTGGGAGATACGGCTGTTGCGGTTCATCCTGAAAATGAAAAACTGAAACACCTCATTGGCAAACACGTCAGCCTGCCGCTGGTTGGCCGCCTCGTTCCGATTGTGGGTGACGACTATGCAGATCCGGAAAAGGGAACAGGTGCTGTCAAGATCACGCCGGCCCATGACTTCAACGACTTTGAGGTGGGCAGGCGCCACAACCTGCCGCAGATCAACATTTTTGATCAATTCGGCAAACTGGATTTGCGCGGAGAAGATTTCGTAGCTGGCGTTCCCTATTCCGATCGGCTTACCGTCACCCTTGGCCTTCACGGCAAGGACCGGTTCGAAGCGCGCAAGATCATCGTGGCCAAGCTGGAAGAGCTCGGCATTCTGGAAAAGGTCGAACCCCACACCAATCAGGTTCCCCATGGCGACCGTTCGGAAGTGGTTATCGAACCATGGCTTACGGAGCAGTGGTATGTGAACGCCGCCGAGTTGGCCAAGCCTGCCATTGCAGCGGTGGAGAAGGGCGATACTGTTTTCGTGCCGAAGAACTGGGACAAGACCTATTTTGAATGGATGCGCAACATCCAGCCCTGGTGCATCTCGCGGCAGTTGTGGTGGGGACACCAGATTCCGGCCTGGTATGGCCCCGATGGCACGATCTTTGTCGAGGAATCGGAAGGTGCGGCGGAACTTGCCGCCAAGGCTCACTATGGCAAAGCCACTGAAATCACCCGCGACGAAGACGTGCTGGATACGTGGTTCTCGTCGGCGCTGTGGCCCTTCTCAACACTGGGTTGGCCGGAGGAAAATCCGGTGTTGAAACGCCACTACGCAACTGATGTCGTGGTAACGGGGTTTGACATCATCTTCTTCTGGGTTGCCCGCATGATGATGATGGGCCTGCACTTCATGAAGGAGGTGCCGTTCAGGACAGTCTATATCCACGCCCTGGTGCGTGACGAGAATGGCCAGAAAATGTCGAAGTCGAAAGGCAACGTCATTGATCCCATCGAACTGATCGACGAGTATGGGGCGGACGCCTTGCGCTTTACGCTCGCCGCCATGGCCGCCCAGGGGCGCGATATCAAGCTCGCCAAGAACCGGGTTGAAGGCTACCGCAACTTCGGCACCAAGCTGTGGAATGCCACGCGTTTTGCGGAAATGAACGGCGTTGCCCGGGATTTCAATTATGATCCGGTAGCGGCCCGCGTAACCGTTAATCGCTGGATTGCCGGCGAGGCGTCTCGCACGCGCGACACCGTGACCAGGGCCATTGAGGAGCACCGCTACAACGAGGCAGCCGCAGCACTGTATCATTTCGTCTGGAATGTGTTTTGCGATTGGTACGTAGAGCTCATCAAGCCGATTCTCGGGGGCACTGATGAGGCCGCCAAGAAGGAAACGCAGGCCAGTGCGGCCTGGGTACTGGACCAGATCTTGATTCTGCTGCATCCCTTCATGCCATGCGTTACGGAAGAGCTATGGCAGCAGACGGCTAGTCGCGAGCAGTGGCTGATGG
>JANMKJ010000187.1:0-4141 GCA_031371945.1 Rhodobiaceae bacterium | reverse complement strand
GCTGGCCCTGATCGGCGCCAAGCCGGTATGGGAGCCGGCAAGTTGGCGCGTGTCAGGCTTTGACATCATCCCGATGCCAATACTTGGCCGACCCCGGGTGGATGTGACTTTACGCATTTCAGGTTTTTTCCGCGACGCTTTTCCCGCCCAAATCGAACTCCTCGACCGGGCCATCCGCGCCGTTGGCAGCCTTGATGAAGACGAGGGAGACAATCCCATAGCCCATCGCATAAAAGCGGAAACAGCTTCGCTCGCCGCCGCCGGAATTCCGGCGGACGATGCAAAACACATGGCCGGCTACCGAATCTTCGGATCAAAGCCCGGCGCCTATGGGGCGGGCCTCCAGGCGCTAATAGACGAAAAAATCTGGAATGACCGCAGCGACCTTGCCGCAGCCTATGTCACTTGGGGTTCCTATGCCTATGGTGCGCGCGAAGCAGGTGTTCAAAATGAAGCGGCCTTCACAACGCGCCTTAAAAACATTGAAGCCGTGGTCCACAATCAGGACAACCGCGAGCATGATCTCCTCGACAGTGACGACTATTATCAGTTTGAAGGTGGGATGTCCGCCGCCGTCGAAACCGCGTCGGGACAACAGCCGAGGGTCTATCACAACGATCACTCGCGCCCTGAACGCCCGGTGATCCGCACGCTGGAAGAAGAAGTGGGGCGCGTCATGCGTTCGCGCGTGGTCAATCCAAAATGGATTGATGGCGTAAAGCGCCATGGCTACAAAGGTGCCTTTGAGATTGCGGCAACCGTTGACTACATGTTTGCCTTCGCCGCCACGACAGGCGCAGTCAAAACCCACCACTTCGACCTCGCTTACGACGCATTTCTCGCCGACGATGCGACGAGGCAGTTCGTTGCCGAGAATAACCCTGCGGCATTGCGGGAAATCGCCCAGCGCTTTGACGAAGCCGCCGCCCGCGGCCTTTGGACACCGCGCCTCAATTCAGCCTATGATCTGCTCAAGGAGCTGCAACATGAGTGACGAGATTGACGCCGCAAGGCACCATGAGAAGATGGCCAAGAAGAAGGCCGCCCGTGACAAGATCATGGCCGGCAAAACCATTGAGCGCGGCTTGCTGATTGTCCACACCGGCAAAGGCAAGGGAAAATCCACCGCCGCCTTCGGCATGGTATTTCGCCACATCGGACATGGGCTGCGCGCCGGCGTCATACAATTCGTCAAAGGGTCGTGGGGAACCGGCGAGCGAACTGTGCTGGAAAAATTTCCTGAGCTTGTCACCATCAAGGCCATGGGCGAGGGCTTCACCTGGGAGACCCAGGACATCAACCGCGACATCGCGCATGCGCGCGAAGGCTGGGAAGAGGCCAAGCGCATGATCGCTGATCCCTCCTATCGCATGGTGCTGCTTGATGAGCTCAACATCGTGTTGCGCTACGATTACCTGCCACTGCAGGAAGTATTGGATGTCCTGAAAAACAAGCCTGCCGACAAACATGTTGTCGTCACCGGCCGCAATGCCAAGGACGAGCTCATCGAAATTGCCGATCTTGTGACCGAAATGGAACTCATCAAGCACCCCTTCCGCTCCGGCGTGAAGGCACAGGCCGGCATTGAGTTCTGAATGCTTCGTCATTCCGGCGGAAGCCGGAATGTTGGATAGGAGTGTGAGGTGGTTCACGATGTATCAAACCTCAATGCATCCCGGGCCAGTGCGTGGCATTCGGTGAGAATTTCATCAACTTCGTGATTTTTGTTTTTGCGGTGGCCAGGGGGCGGGCCAACCCGCAGGGGTGATTTGTATTTCAGGTTTGGGACGCCCTGCCGCGCCATGCGCCATCGGGCAAGACGCCTGGCCTGGCGTGGCAGATTGTCGAGGGCTGACTTAAGCGCCTGCAGCCGGTGGACGAGATGCTGGCAATTGATGAGATGATCTCTGTTTAATGGCGCAGGCGGCGAAGCTGCCCACAGGGCTGCGACACGGGGATCGGCACCGAAGACGTGGATGCGGGGGAGAATTCGCGGGTGTGTTGTTTCGCGAAGCAGAGCCAGGCTTTTAGGGGGATCGAAGAGCTTGAACCGTGGCCGGGAAACGCCGCCCTTGGCGATGGGCGTTGCGGGCATGGACCGCGACGCTACGGGCTTTACCACCAGTCCCCGTGCCGCGATGACAACAAGGCGGCGTACGGCAGACTCTGCAGGCCGCGCAGCACGGCACGGTGAAATGCATGGGACTGTCGTTCACCCGTGACTTCCCCGAGCATGGCAAAGAGCACGGCAATGATGCCCCTGAGGGCTTCCGTATTGCGCTCGATGGCTCTCGCCCAGTCCATTTTGGTTTCCTGCTGTGCATTGAACATAACAGGAACACGAATGGCATATTAGGAATGAAGGTGTCAAGAGTAAAATGATAGTTTCCCAGATCCGTCGATCCCGCTCACCATCCTTGTCATCGCCGAATTCATTCCGGCGACCCATGGTACAATGAGCTCAGTGCTTGCGCGCGCGGGAAGATGGGTCCCCGCAACAAGTGCGGGGATGACAAGTAGGGGGTAGGTAAGGTGCACCCATTTAAGGACAATCACTCGCGGGACCGGCCTTCAGCGATGACGACAAGCGCTCCACGATGGCGTCGTAGTCTTTCTTCTGTGCCGCCGGATATTCGATGCGGAGATGCAGTGCCTGGCTACCCTTGCACGACGCCATGGAGCGGGCATAGACGATGCGGTCGCCCTTTGTGCCCGAGTAGACCTGCCAGTCTGCTCCTGATGACTTTCCATAGGAAATGTCCCAGCCATCTTCCGTTTCATTGCTCACCCGCTGTTCGGCATCGGTACTAAAACAACCATCAACCAGATTGCCACCCCATACCAACAGTTCCGCCTTGCCATCGGCGGAATGGAAGGTGAGTCCGTCGCCATTTTCAGGAGCTGCGACGTCATTCACAAAACCTGGCGGAATGTCGACGATTTCACCAAAACGTGGGTTGGCATAGGATGTCCAATCCGCGGCAAGTGCCACTGACGTCAGGAGAACCAGGCTCAGAAATGTGGTTGAAAGCCTCATGCCCTGGCCCTGTCCTTGGCTACGTCGGCATTTGCCAGCGGAACGCGCACGCCCTTATTGATCACCGAGGCACTATAGGCAGGCCGATTAAACACTTCCCGCACCAGGGGTTCGAAGAATTTCAGCGTTTTAGTGTCATAGTCGGGATCGAAACTGCTCTGGTCCCATTTTTCGCAAAATTCCGCGCAGTCATCGAAATACGGGTTGCCCTTAAAGGCGTCGCGCTTGTTGGGATTGCCGCCCACGTGGCTTGCATAATACACCATCTGGAAATCGCCGTGGGTTTGCACCACCCAGGCACACTGCTCGCGCACGAAGGGCCGCAGAATGGTCGCTGCATATTCATCATGATTATACGGCGCGTAAATGTCGCCAATGTCATGCAGCAGTGCGCACACCACCCAGTCAATGTCGGCTCCCCCATTCCAGGCCCGCGTTGCCGCCTGCAGCGAATGGCCCAGCCGGGTAATCTTGTAGCCGGACATGGAAATATCCAGTTCGACCATGGCTTTCAACAACCTGTCTGCGGTTCCCGCCGCAAAGTCCGTTTCGTGGGCGTGAAGCAGCGCGTAGTCTTCCCGGTCGCCATCCTTCATCTGGGTGAACTTTACCGTTTCCATTGCCAAAATCTCCAATACCAGCCATGCCGGGGCTGCAGCATAAGCCGCCGTTTCTATCCTTGTCCAGAATGCCGCCCGCGCCTATTAAGGAGCAATCAGCAGCGTTTCCCGTGAGGAACTGAAAGCTATTTCGGTGCGGCCAACCCAACAAGGGGCCAAAACCGAAGCTGCCTTCCGTGGCCGTTTCAGGCAACGCTGGTTTATGGAAGGTAGAGTGAATGTCAAAATTGGGTGTAATGCTGTGCGGCCATGGCAGCCGCGATCTGGATGCGGTCAGCGAATTTGCCGTGCTGTCGCGGCACCTCATGCAGCGCCTGCCCCACTACCCCGTGGAATATGGCTATCTGGAATTTGCCACCCCCATCATCCGCACCGGTCTCGATGCGCTGAAGGCCAAAGGCGTGGAACGGGTGCTGGCGGTTCCCGGCATGCTGTTTGCCGCAGGCCACGCCAAGAATGACATTCCTTCCGTTCTCAATACCTA
>JANMKJ010000170.1:0-5516 GCA_031371945.1 Rhodobiaceae bacterium | reverse complement strand
CGGTAGTCCAGGCCATGGTCTTGGGTGGATTCATGGGCCTTATAGCCTACGGCACCTATGATCTTACCAATTTATCGGTGCTGAACGGCTATAGCGTGAAGATTGCCCTCATAGATCTTGCCTGGGGAACCGTGCTGTCAGGTGCCACCGCCGGCATTGTCACCACGATTATCCGCAAAGCTTTTGCTGGCTAGTGCTGTTGGCGTGACTTAAAACGGGGTGATCAATCACAAAAGGGGTCACCATGCTCGAAGATTTCCGCGACAAGGTCGTTTTGATCACCGGCGCCAGTGTTGGCATTGGGGCTGCCACAGCCCTGGGATTTGCCAGATTGGGCGCTGATATCGCCGTACATTACAACAAGAACAAGCAGCCAGCCGAGGCAGTCGTAGCCGAAATCAAAAAGCTGGGCCGCGACGCCGTGGCCATCGGCGGTGATCTAGGCATGGCCGGAACGGCTCAAAAAATCGTTGCGGAAGCCGCAAGCGCTCTGGGTCGCCTTGATATCCTCGTCAACAACGCGGGCGCCATGATCAGGCGCGCACCGTTTCTTGATCTTGACTCCGGTCTTTATGAAGCTGCCCTCAATCTCAACGTCAAATCAGTCATCGACGCTTCACAGGCGGCGGTCCCCCATATGGAAAAGCAAGGTGGTGGTGCCATCATCAACGTGGGCTCCATTGCCGGTAGCGATGGCGGCGGACCGGGTTCGGGCCATTACGCCTGCGCCAAAGCCTATGTGCACAATCTCACCCGCCACATGGCGCGTGATCTCGCACCGCGCAAAATTCGCGTAAACTGCATTTCACCCGGCGTCATTGAAACCGCGTTCCATGCGGCAACACCACCTGAACGCATGGAAGTCATGAAGAAGTCCGTGCCCATGGGACGGGCAGGGACACCGGAGGATTGCGTTGGACCCATATTATTCCTGGCGTCAACCTCAATGGGTGGCTACGTCACCGGACAAATCCTGCATGTCAACGGCGGCCAGTACATGGCTTAAACCATGTCCAGGTAAGCTTCATACTCAAAGTCGGTAACCTGCTGCGAGAAGGTGGCCATCTCCTGGCGCTTGCAGGCAACCAGCATGTCACGCATGACTTCCGGGAGAGTGGCTTCAACGATCTCGCCGTTGTCAAACGCGTCAATGGCCGAAGCCCAATCGGGCGGCAATCCCTTGAGTTTCAACGTGTAGGCATCGCCACGCACCGGATCGGGTGGCGCAATTTCCCGCTCTATGCCAATGATGGCACCTGCCAGAATTCCGGCCAAAACCAGGTAGGGATTGGCGTCAGCCCCGGCAACCCGATGCTCAATGCGTCGCGCTTCAGGCGCACCACCGGGAATGCGAATGGCAACAGTACGGTTTTCATAACCCCAAGCCGCAGCCGAAGGTGCATGCGAACCTGGCCGCAAGCGCCGGTATGAATTGAAATGCGGTGCAAACAATAATGTTGTTTCAGACATGGCTGCCAGCAGTCCGCCTACCGCGTTGCGCATGATCGGACTGCCTTCATCCGCTCCGTTGTTGAAAACATTGTCGCCAGCTTTATTCAGACAGCTGAAATGCACATGCAGGCCACTTCCAGAGCGACCGCCATAGGGCTTGGCCATGAACGATGCGGCAAAGCCGTGCTTGCGCGCCACCCCTTTGACAATGCGCTTGAACAGAACCGCATCATCGGCCGCGCGCAGAGGGTCGTTCACATGCAGCAGGTTGATTTCAAACTGGCCGACACCGTTTTCGGCAATGGCAGAATCGGCAGGGACACCCTGTTGTTCGCAGGCGGCATAAACATCGCGAAAAAAGGCGCCAAACTCGTCGATTTCATCAATCGACAAAACCGAATCCGCATCCAGCCTCTTGCCGGTAACCGGGGAGACCGGCGCCACCGGCCGGTCTTCCTTGGGATCGTAGAGATAGAATTCCAGTTCCATGGCAATGACCGGATGCAAACCTGCGGCAGCATAGCGGTCAACCAGTGCCGCAAGGGCGCGGCGTGGATCACCGCCGAAGGGATTGCCGTTTTCTTCGCGCAACCACAACGGGATGAGCCCTGTGGGTTCCGGCGTCCAATCCATGGGAAGAATGCCGCGGCCAATGGGCTCACAAAGTCCGTCCGCATCGCCCGTGGTAAACACCAGCGGCGAGTTCTTGATGTCTTCGCCCCAGATATCCACGCCCACAACCGACAAGGGCATGCGCAGTCCGCCGCTCAAAACCTTCTCGGCCTGCTCGACAGGAATGCGTTTTCCCCGCATTACACCGTTCAGATCGCAAACCGCAGCCCGCAAGCTGGTAATGTCTGACTGGGTTTCAAGCCAGCTCAGAGTGTCATGGATATTCATAAGGTCCCCTCATTTCTGCAGGGATACTAGCTTTTGCCCGGTAAAGAGGCAAATCCCAGCAAAATTCCCCATTTTGAAGGTTAACGCTGCAGACGTGTGAGGTGTCGCGCAATGCCTTGAGAAGCACATTCAAAACGCGTTAGAAGGGGCGATGTCACATGAACTGGACTCCCGTGCCTTCCGCTCCGCCCTTGGAACCTTCGCAACCGGTGTCACCGTCATGACGACAGTTTCACCCAGCGGCGAACTGGTCGGCAACACCGCAAGCTCGTTCAACTCGGTTTCGCTCGATCCGCCATTGGTGCTGTGGAGTCTGGCCCGCAAGGCCCTCAGCTTTGAGACCTATCGCACCGCCAAATACTTCGCCGTCAATGTGTTGCGCGAAGGACAGGATGACCTTTCGGCACGCTTTTCAAAATCAACCGGCGATAAGTGGCGCGGCATCGACTATGAAACCTGGGACACAGGTTGCCCCATCCTGCCAAATGCGCTGGCCATTTTCGAGTGCAGGATGAGCACCGCCTATGATGGCGGCGACCACGCGATTTTTGTAGGCGAAGTGTTGAAATTCGATCATGATCCCAAGGGCAAACCCCTGGTATTCTGGCGCGGTGGCTATCACCGCACGGTGAGCTGAATGTTTCTTTCGGTTTTTGAACTGTTCAAGATCGGCATCGGCCCGTCAAGTTCGCACACGGTGGGGCCAATGGTGGCCGCCCGTCAGTTTCTGGCCAAGGCCGAATCTGACGATGCCATCCGCGTCAGCGTTTCCTTGCATGGCTCGCTGGCTTTTACGGGAAAGGGCCATGGCACCGACCGGGCCTGCGTGCTGGGATTGGCCGGAGAGATGCCGGACGCCATCGAGCCCGACCATGTTGAATCCGTTCTGGCGGACGTGGCAGCGCGCAAATTCATTACCCTTCGCAATGGCAAGAGGGTGGCCTTTGATCCCGCAACCGATGTGATCTTCGACTATGGTCCTGCCCTGCGCGGCCATGCCAACGGAATGATTTTTACCCTGTGGAACGCCAGCGGCGAAAGCCTGTTCAGCGAAACCTACTATTCCATCGGCGGAGGCTTTGTGCAAACCGAAGCCGAACGGCTGGAATCAAACTCACAGGACGCCGCGGCGGCCAAGCCCAAGTTGCTGGTGCCCTTTCCCTTTTCAACGGCAAAGGAAATGCTGGAGATGGGCCGGGCCTCGGGCCTCACCATCGCCGAAATGAAACGCGCCAATGAAACCGTCCTGAAAACCAATGTCGAGCTGGACGCCGGCATTGATCGCATCTGGGCCGCCATGAATTCCTGCATGAACCGCGGCCTCTCTTCGGGAGGCATCTTGCCGGGCGGCCTCAAGGTCAAGCGCCGCGCCAGTGAAATCTATGAAAAGCTTAAAGTCGAGCAGGGCGACAATTCCATCCAGCCCCACCGCATCATGGATTTTCTCTCGGTCTACGCCATGGCGGTGAACGAGGAAAACGCCGCAGGCGGCAAGGTCGTGACCGCCCCCACCAATGGGGCCGCAGGTGTCATGCCCGCCATCGTGCGCTATTATCTCGATCATTGCCTTGATCCCACGGTTGACGGCATCCGTACCTTGCTGCTCGTCTCTTCGGCCATCGGCGGCATCATCAAGCACAACGCCTCAATTTCGGGGGCCGAGGTTGGCTGCCAGGGCGAAGTGGGCTCGGCCTCGGCCATGGCCGCCGCTGGATTATGTGCAGCCCTCGGCGGCAGCAACGAGCAGGTCGAAAACGCCGCCGAAATCGCCCTCGAGCACCACCTCGGCATGACCTGCAATCCGGTCGGCGGCCTGGTGCAGGTGCCCTGCATCGAGCGCAATGCCTTTGGCGCGGTCAAGGCGGTTACCGCCGCTTCGCTGGCCCTGCGTGGCGATGGCAGCCACTTCATGCCACTCGACAACTGCGTCGAAACCATGCGCCAAACCGGCATCGACATGAGCGACCGGTATAAGGAAACGTCCACCGGTGGTTTGGCGGTGAACGTGGTGGAATGCTGAAACAATGCTTCGCCGGATTCTGGCCTGCGCCGGAATGAAAATATAATCCGTAGACGGATGATATATCGTCAACTCGTATCAACCTTCAATGCGTCGCGTGCCAGCCCGTGGCATTCGGCGAGGACCTCGTCAATCTCGTGCAGCTTGACTTTCCGGTGGCCCGGCGCCGGACCCGGCCGCAGCGGCGATCTGAATTTCACGCCTGGGACACTTCCTTGCCGAAGGCGCAACCGTGCAAGACGCCGGGCCTGACGTGGAAGATCGTCGAGTGCGGCCTTGAGTGCCTGCAGCCTGCGCACAAGGCGCTGGCTATTGACCAGGCCATCGGGCGCGGCCTTGGAAGCAGCCGCCGCCTGCGCCGCCCACAGGGCTGCCACGCGCGGATCATGCCCGAAGATATGGATGCGAGGGAACACCCGTGGGGTCGGCTTGCGGTAAATGTCCGCGAAGCTTTTCACCGGATCAAACAGTTTGAAGGAGGGATGCGAACCCTGAGGTCCCTTGGTGATTGGCAGCTTCGGCATGGCGCGTGAAGGCGCAGGCTTCACCACCAGGCCACGCGCTGCGATGACGACGAGCCGGCGCACGGCGGATTCGGCAGGTCGCAATATGCGCAGCACGGCGCGGTAAAGTGAGTCTGGCAGGCGCTCTGCCGTCACCTCTCCCAGCATCGCAAAAAGTGTCGCAATGATGCCCCGCAAGGCCTCGCTATTGCGCTCGATGGCGCGCGCCCAGTCAAATGTGTTTGATGTCGGTGATTGGAACATAACAGAAACACTAATGGCATGTTGGGAATGAAGGTGTCAAGAGTAAAAACACAATTATATACTTGACAAAAGTGATATTGGGCCTAAATTACTATCACAATCAGGGAATACGATTATGACCGACCTACAGAACCCTATTTTCAATGACTTGGACAAAGCCCGCGAAGCTCTTGAGCTTGCCCGCTGGCCTAACGGTCCTTATTGCCCTCATTGTGGCAATTCCGATGAAACCAAGATCGCCAAGGTCGAAGGCAAGATCAAGTCACACCGTGCTGGCCTGTACTATTGCAACGAATGCAAAGGCCAATTCATGTTCGCCGCGCTGGTGGGCGTCGTGGCGTACGCCGGCTCCGGCGTCAAGCCGGGGACGAGCGCCC
>JANMKJ010000162.1:0-5549 GCA_031371945.1 Rhodobiaceae bacterium | reverse complement strand
CTTCATCGGCATTGCTTGAGGTGCTTGACCCTGAGCAGAACTCGACCTTCATGGACCACTACCTTGAAGTGGAATATGACTTGTCGAACGTGATGTTTGTCACGACCTCGAACACGCTGAACATTCCGCCAGCCCTTCTCGACCGTATGGAAATCATCCGCATTGCCGGATACACGGAAGAAGAAAAGATGGGAATCGGCAAGCGCCATCTTGTGCCGAAGGTCATGGAGAACCATGCCTTGGACAAGAAGGAATTCGAGATATCCGACGAAGCAATTTATGAAGCCATTCGCCGTTACACCCGTGAAGCTGGTGTGCGTAATCTTGAGCGTGAGATCAATACCATTGCCCGCAAGGCGGTGAAGGATCTCATGATGAGCAAGAAGAAGAAGATAAAGGTAACGCCAGAAGTGGTGAACCAGTATCTTGGCGTGCAGAAATTCAAGCATGGCGAGGCCGAACGTGAAGATCAGGTCGGTGTTGTGACCGGTCTTGCGTGGACAGAAGTTGGTGGCGAGTTGCTGACCATTGAAGCCCTCATGATGCCCGGCAAGGGCAAGATGACGGTCACTGGAAACTTGAAGGACGTGATGAAGGAATCGATCTCTGCGGCTTCTTCCTACGTTCGCTCGCGGGCCCCTTCAATTGGCGTAAAGCCACCTGTGTTCGACAAGAAAGACATCCACGTGCATGTGCCGGAAGGTGCAACGCCGAAGGATGGTCCATCTGCCGGCATCGGCATGGTGACCGCCATCGTGTCTGTCATGACCGGAATTCCGGTGCGCAAGGATGTGGCCATGACGGGTGAAATAACCCTGCGCGGCCGGGTTCTGCCCATCGGCGGCCTCAAGGAAAAGCTGCTTGCAGCCCTTCGTGGCGGGATCAAGAAAGTCATGATTCCCGAAGAAAACATGAAGGATCTGGCAGATATTCCAGCGTCAGTCACGCAAGGCATGGAAATCATACCCGTTGCCATGATGGATGATGCCTTGAAGCACGCCCTGGTGCGCATGCCGGAAGCCATCGTGTGGGATGAGGTGGCTGAAGAAGCTGCCGCAGCTGCCCGCGCCCTGGCTGAAAAATCAAGTGAAGGTGCACGCGCACACTGATCTTTCGAATCACTTTACCAAATAATCAGCAGGCGGAGCATCGGTTCTCCGCCTGTTCTTTTTGGGTGCAAGCCATAAGCTGTTGATCTGACTCTCAAATAAATTTTTATAATTGCCACCCTTGCGAATCTCACTGGTTTTGTCGTCTCCTGATCCCACGGCTTAATCAGTATGTAGAGTTTCTTCCCCCTTAGAGTGCTGGGAGCGCGAAGATGAACAAGAACGAATTGATCGCCAAGGTTGCCAAGGATACGCGATTGACGCGCGGCGAGGCCGGCGAGGCCGTTGAAGCCACTATCGAGAACATCATGAAGGCACTGCGTCAGGGCGACGATGTGCGCCTTATAGGCTTTGGCACATTTACCGTGACCCGTCGCAAGGCCGGTGAAGCGCGCAATCCACAGACCGGAAAGACCATTAAATTACCTGCCTCGAAGCGGGCCAAGTTTAAAGCGGGCAAACTACTCAAGGAGGCGGTCAACGGCTAACATCTGACGGCGATTTGAAAACGTAAATGCCCTGTGCGCCCTCAGAATCGCACAGGGTTTTTTATAGTCTAAGGCTGCTGAATGGCAGCACCGTCGCGTTCAATATTCGGCAATTCCTCTCCCCGGATAGTTGCCTCAAAGCCGCGCAGGCGCTTGTAGATGGATATCAGCTCAACGATGTCGGTCCATGAATTGACCAGATACTGGAAAGACGAGCGCACCTGTTCAAAGGCGTTGAGAATTTGGTTCAGCGACCCAAGCGTTATCTTGCCCGCGACGATTGTTGGAGCCAACACGATGTAGGGAAATATGTTGTCGGTCTGGAGATAGACAATGCGTCCAACATTGAAGTACATGTAGTTGAAATACAGCCTGAAGTAGTTCCGCCGCACATCGGCAAACAATTCCGCAACGGTTTGTGGCTGTGCCCGCTGCTGATCATCCTCGCCGTAGACGAGTTCTTTGCGATAGGCCGCCTCAACGCGCTGGTTGCGAAATTGCAAACCTGGAAGTCGAACGCCAATAAGTGCCAAAAATGCCGTGCCAAAGGCAGACCAGCCAAGGGCGACCATTACCAGGGGGTAGGGGACATAGCCAATGAAAGGCAACTCGGTGATATCAGCTGAAAGCCGGACCAATACCGGCAGAAATGCAATTAATGTCATGACTGATCCAATGAAGCTCACACCGAGATCTTCGGTTTGTGTGGCAAACCGCATGGTGTCTTCCTGTACGCGCTGGGCGGCTCCTTCAACTTTGCGCAGCTGAGGCCAGTATTCCATGTAATAGCTGTTCATCGCCGTGCGCCAGCGGAATACATAGTGACTGACGAAGAACCGTGTGATGACGCCGATGATGACGGCCACCATGGCAATCCCACCAAAACTTAAAAGTCCACCGAAGAACTCGTCGAGAGTCACAGGCCGTGATTTCGAAAGTGCGGCCTGGATCAAGTCATAGAACGGGCCGTACCAGTTATTGATGGCAACGCTCACTTCAACCTGAAAATAGGTGGTGAAGATGATCAGGGCTGAACCAAGCACGGACCAGCCAAACCACGGGTGTGGTGAAACCACCGCCCAAAACGTAGCAAAGATTCCAACCAGTGCGGCATAATAAATGTAAAACCACAGAAACGGTTTGGACCAGAACACGTCTACGCCAATGATTGGTGCGGTACCGTCCGGTGGGTTCTCGAGGCCAAGGAATGCACCCCATGAACTGGCAAAAAAGAACCAGAGCAAAACGCCCAACAGGGCCCACACCGCAGCCGACCAAAAGAAGACCCGGGGTGAAGGAAAAAAGGAAACAAACATGGCGTTAGGCCCATCCTGACTTGCTGGCGCCCCCGCCACAAAACTTATGCTGAGAAGACGCAGAAGGGCAACGCAATAGATGGTGAGAGATTGCAACAAACGGCAGGACGTGAAGTGCTGCGCGGGCTGCAAGTTTATGCCTTGCAAACGCCAAATCATCTGGCTATGAAGCGCCCATTGGGAGATTAGCTCAGTTGGTAGAGCGCTTCGTTTACACCGAAGATGTCGGGAGTTCGAGTCTCTCATCTCCCACCATCATCACCCTCGCCAAACCCCATTTCTGCTCCTTTGAAAGTGGCCGATCCCATCGGTCATTGATGTTTGGATAACCATTCTGCAACCAGAAGTTTTGATTAAACTCTCGCAGTTGGGTTTCATCTACAATTAATACAGGTGGTTTAGGCTCTCCAAAATCTTAGGATGCATGAAGCTATGAGGGTTTTATGGGGGCTCGACCCGGAGAGATGAAATTGTTTGGAAACTCGCTAAAGCCTGATGAGAAGGCACCCATAGCCGCTGATTTCGCAGCGCTTGAGAAACTCGCCAAAATAAACGACGAAATGTTGGCGCGCGACCATGACTCCACCATCCAGGCACTGCTTGCTCAAGCTTCTCGCTACAAAACGGCACTCGAAAGCGTGTCACAGGGCGTCTGTTTTTTTGACGGTGAGCAGCGCCTCATTTTAGCCAACCGACGCTACGCAGAAATCTATCGGCTCAACCAGGAAGACATCGAACCAGGCGCCACATTGCGCGAAATCGCCAAGAGCCGGGCCAAAGTTGGCACTTGCCCCATGGCAGTCGATGATTACCTTGCATGGTGTGCGGAGATCAGCTCCAGCAATGTCCCTAAAACCTGGACCGTCGATCTCAAGGATGGTCGCTCAATCCATGTATGTCATCAGCCCAGGCTTGAAGGAGGCTGGGTTGCCACCCATGAAGATATCACCCAGGTTAAAGCCCAGCGATCCGCGGCGAAGGACCTGATTTCGCTTCAAACCCTCATCGACTGGGTTCCCGATTATCTTTGGGTGAAAGACCTCGACAGCCGCTTTGTTGTTATCAACAAGGCGCTCGCGACCGATGGCGGGCGCTCCAATCCCAGTGAAATGATCGGCCTTTCCGATTTTGATTTCCATGCTGCCGACCTCGCCAGAAATTTTCATGTCGACGAACGCGAAATTCTTCGCAGCGGCAACCCAATGGTCAATAAGGAAGAGTTCGTTGTCGACGCACACGGCCAAAAGAAATGGCTATCATCCACGAAAGTACCACTGCGCAACGAAAACAATGAAATTTTCGGCCTGATCGGAATCGCCCGTGACATCACCGAACAAAAGAAGGCGGACATCCTGCGCAACGGGCAGGCGCAAATTCTGGAGATGATTGCCCTGAACTCCCCGTTGGAAGAGGTTCTGGACAAGCTCGTACGTCTTGTCGAATCGCAATTGACCGGAATCCAATGCTCAGTGCTTTTGCTTGACGCTGATGGCTTGCATTTGCGGCATGGCGCAGCACCCAGTTTGCCCGAAGCCTATACCAAAGCTATTGACGGTGTACGCATCGGCCCAACGGTCGGTTCCTGCGGAACAGCGGTCTACCGGCGCGAAACCGTCATAGTCAAAGACATCGCCACCGATCCGCTCTGGGCCGACTACAAGGATATGGCCGCCGGATTTAACCTCAGGTCATGTTGGTCGACTCCCATCCTGTCACACCAGGGCGCGGTTCTGGGTACCTTTGCACTCTATTCAGCAGCAGTTAGCGAACCCACTGCTGCAGAAACAAATCTCATTGACGTGTCAACAAGAATTGCCGGCATTGCGATTGAACGCAAGCTGGCCGAGGAACGCATCCACTTCATGGCCAACCATGACTCGTTGACCGGGCTACCCAATCGTACGCTCCTCAAGGACCGGCTTTCGCAGGCAATTCTCTACGCGCAGCGTTATGACAGCTGGGTCACGGTGGTGTTCATTGATCTCGACAATTTCAAAACCGTCAACGACAGTCTCGGCCACGGTGCCGGCGACGAGTTGTTGAAGGCGGTAGCCCGTCGCATGACAGATTGTGTGCGCGCTACAGACACCGTGGTTCGTTTAGGAGGCGACGAATTTGTCATCCTGCTGCGCGACCAGCCCAAGGATGTCGACATCATCTCCGAAACTTTGCAAAAAATCATGGCTGCGATTGCGGAATCCGTTCATCTGGAAGGCCACGATCTGAAGGTGACCAGCAGCATCGGAATTGCAAACTATCCCAATGACGGCATTGACGCCGATGCATTGTTGGCAAATGCCGACGCAGCGATGTACCGGGCCAAGGAAATTGGACGCGATAACTTTCAGTTTTATACGCCCGAGATGAATGTCAGGGTGCATGAGAAATTTATTCTGCAGGAACAACTGCGCAATGCCGTGGCCCGCTCGGAGTTCGTGCTGCTGTATCAGCCCCAGGTCGACTTACGCACTGGCAAAGTATTTGCGGTGGAGGCTCTGGTTCGCTGGATGCATCCTGAACAAGGGTTGTTGCCGCCAGCAAAATTCATTCCCGTGGCAGAAGAGACAGGACTTATCGTTGCGATAGGGGATTGGGTCCTGCATGAAGCCTGCAGGCAGAATAAGGTTTGGCAAGAT
>JANMKJ010000150.1:0-10822 GCA_031371945.1 Rhodobiaceae bacterium | reverse complement strand
GGTGGGTACAGGATGCAGCGTCAGCCCTGCCCGTGAAACTGATGGGCAATGTTGCCGGGAACACGGTTCTCGATCTCTGTGCAGCACCAGGTGGAAAAACCGCCCAGCTCGCAGCGGCCGGGGCGATTGTTACATCCGTTGATGATTCCGTTTCGCGCCTGAATCGAATGCGCGAAAATCTCAGCCGGCTGAACCTGAAGGTCGATGTCATGTTGGCCGACGTCCTATCACTCCCCGCCCAACCCCTCTACGATTGCATACTGCTCGACGCCCCTTGTTCCGCAACCGGAACAATCAGGCGACATCCGGATCTCATCTATTTGAAGACTGCTCAACAGCTCAATTCTCTTGCTGATCTGCAGGAAAAAATGCTCGCCCATGCAGCTGGCCTGTTGAAACCCGGTGGGCAACTGGTTTTTTGCACCTGTTCCCTCTCCCCGGTGGAAGGCGAGCGCCAGGTCTTCAAATTTCTGCGGACCCATGAGGATTTTGTCCTCTCGCCTATCCTTCCCGCTGAATTGGGCGGCGAAAGCCAGTTCGTAACCCCTGCCGGTATCTTGCGCTGCCTTCCCTCAATGAAAATCGGCCAAAGCGAAGGCCTTGATGGTTTTTTTGCCGCCAGGTTGTATCGCAAGGCGCCGTGAAATTATCATTTCATTAACCATCTCGGCCTCAGTATTCGGCGCTTCTGAATAGCTGAAACATTTTTATGACGCGGCAACACATGCTCGATCGTGAACATTCGCTGCGCTTTGAGAGTCTTGCATTTTGGCGGGGGTTCTCCAGCCATGGCTTCAGATTGGGTTCGAAATCAAATGCCAGGATTTCTGGGCTTGGCATCAAGCTTACCTCCCTGACTTCCGGTGATCCACTGGTCGCACAAGCCATGTCCAAGGGAACATTCAGTTTTGCGGGATCAACAGTGACGGGCCTTCCACATAGCCTGTTTGATTTGCGGCCTCCCGACCATGCTTGGCAGTCGTCACTTCACAGTTTGAAATGGCTGGATCATTTCGTGTCGAGCGGACAGGAATTGCACCGCATCATAGCCCGCCTCCTGGTCGAACGATGGAGCACGAACTACATCGGAAGCCTGGATTGCACGGTCCATTTCCGCGCCCTCGTCTCGCTTTCCCTGGCAGCCCATTTTCTTGTTGGTTCATCCCCGGCCTATGGAGCCATTTTTTTTACCATTGTTGAGAAGCATATTCGCCGAGTGGTTGCCTTGCGGCCGTCCCAGCCCGCCCACCGACTGCAGCAGGCGATTGCCTTGCAATACGCAAGTCTTGCTTTTCGAGCCCCACACTCCCTGCGCGACGAGGCAAACGCGCGTTTCAGCGAACTGGTCAACCAGGTCATCCTGCCAGACGGTGGGCACATCTCGCGCGATCCCCTGCAACTGTTTGAAACAGTGTTGAGTGTTGTGCCTGTCAGGGAGGCGATGCTGGCCCACCACCAAACAGTTCCACGGTCGTTGGCAGCAGCCATTGAACGCATGGTCCCGATGCTGCGCATGTTAAGCCATGGCGATCATCGACTTGCCTACTTTCAGGGGGCGGGGGCAGTAGATGCTGGCGCAATGGAAGCCCTTCTGGAAATCGACAAGGTCCATGGGCGACCCCTGCTGCTCGCACCACATTCCGGTTACTGTCGCTTGGCACACCGTTCCGGATTACTCATCGTCGACGTCGGTACGCCTGTCAGGTGCAACAGCACCCTTGCCCTGGAATTTTCCGATGGCCCGCACCGCATCTTCAGCAATTGCGGCATGCCCCTTGGCGCTTCCCGTGCCTGGCAGAATGCGGCATCGGGTCTGCCGGCCCACAGCACGCTGGAAATAGCCGGGCTTTCATCCAAATCCCGCAGTTCAGCACATGCCGAGGTGATCAACTCGCCACGGGGATCCCTGGCGAAATGCCAAAACCGGATCACAGGAAAGTCTCTTGCGGTTATCCACGAACGCAGCCTGTTCCTGTCCCAGGACGGTCGTGACCTGCGTGGTGAGGACAGTGTCTCGCCCGGCGACCATGGTTTTACCATCAGGTTTCACCTGCACCCGACAGTGCGGGCCACAACCATACGCAACGGCAACGGCATTGTCCTGGTGCTGCCAAATCGCGTGGCATGGTCATTTTCAGTTCGCGGGGGACCCGTTTCACTTGAGGAAAGTATTTTTCTCGGTGACGTGACGGGCCCGCGAAAAACCAGGCAAATTGTCATCCGGTGCTCCCACCCCACCACGTCACCGGTAAAGTGGGCACTGCGCCGCATCGAACGGGCGGCCGCCGCCGAAACCGACGTTGATAAGGCCATGCAACTTCCTTTTTAGTGGCTCAACGCTTCTAACATGCTATGGGCCGTAGCGATTTCACCTGCTCAGGACCAAGATATGCCTCATCCCATCCGCCGCGCCCTTATTTCCGTCTCCGACAAGTCGGGATTGATTGAATTTGCGCATCAGCTGGCAGAGATGAACATTGAGATAATTTCAACCGGCGGCACCGCCAAGGCATTGCAGGCCGCAGGTATTGCTGTCCTCGATGTAGCGAGCATAACAGGCTTCCCCGAGATCATGGATGGCCGCGTCAAAACCCTGCATCCCAAAATTCATGGTGGTCTGCTCAGCATTCGCGGCAATGACATGCACGAGGTCGCAAGGCAGGCGCACGGCATCGAAAACATCGATCTCCTGGTGGTCAATCTCTACCCCTTCGAAGATGCGGTTGCCAAAAAATCTGACTGGGACGAAACCATCGAGAACATCGATGTGGGTGGTCCCGCCATGATCCGGGGCGCTGCAAAAAACCACGAGAGTGTAACGGTTATCGTGGATCCCGTGGACTATCAAACGGTGCTCGACGAATTAAGGAATCATGGCGGCAAGACGACTTTGGCCTTGCGCCGCAGTCTCGCGGCCACGGCCTTTGCACGAACCGCTGCCTATGACGCGGCGATTTCCCAGTGGTTCGCGGGGCAGCTGAATCTGCCAACACTTTCGTATTTTGCAATGGGTGGCAAGCGGCTCCAGCCACTTCGCTACGGTGAAAACCCGCACCAGTCAGCAGCCCTCTACAGCAGCCCGGACCAGCGCAGGGGCGTTGCCTCTGCCATCCAAATCCAGGGCAAGGAACTGTCCTACAATAACATCAACGATACTGACGCCGCCCTTGGTTGTCTTGCAGAGTTCGGCGGGAGTGCGGATGCCGTATGCGTCATCGTCAAGCACGCCAACCCCTGTGGTGTGGCCACGGCTACCACCCCGCTGCAGGCCTACCTCAAGGCACTGCAATGTGACCCCGTCAGTGCTTTCGGTGGCATATTGGCCTTCAACCGCAGCCTCGATGAAGCTACGGCGGTGGAAATCTCCAAGCTGTTTACCGAGGTGATCATTGCACCAGACGCTGATGAAAATGCACGGCGGATACTATCGGCAAGGAAAAACCTGCGGCTGCTCCTGCTGAGTGACCTGCCCCATGCCAACGCACACTCCGTAGCGGTGAAGTCCATCATTGGAGGCCTGCTTGTGCAAACCGGTGACAACTACGTGGTGGATAAAATGGAATTGCGCGTGGTAACCAGGAGAGCGCCAACGGCTGCCGAAATGAGCGATCTTAAGTTCGCCTTCAAGGTGGCAAAGCATGTGAAATCCAATGCCATCATCTACGCCAAAAACGGCGCAACTGTCGGCATCGGCGCTGGACAGATGTCGCGCATCGATTCGGCTCGCATCGCCGTTCGAAAAAGTGAGGATGCGGCAATTGCTGCAGGGGCGGAATTGCCCTTGGTGCGGGGCTCAGTCGTTGCCTCCGACGCTTTTTTCCCGTTCCCCGATGGACTGTTGCAAGCAGCGGAGGCAGGTGCCACCGCCGTTATCCAGCCTGGTGGGTCAATCAAGGACGAAGACGTGATCCGGGCCGCCGACGAGGCAGGGCTGGCCATGATTTTTACCGGCATTCGCCATTTCCGCCATTAGCTAAACCGTTGACCAGGAGGTTTCCATGATTGTCACCACCACCCACACCATCGAAGGAAAACGTATTCTCGAATACAAGGGTCTGGTGGCCGGGGAGGCCATTCTGGGAGCCAATCTGTTTCGTGATCTCTTTGCATCGATCCGCGATATCGTGGGCGGCCGTTCCGGCTCCTATGAAAAGGTCTTGAGCGATGCGCGCAAGACTGCAATTGGCGAGATGACTGACAAGGCCACAGAGCTAGGTGCCAACGCTGTGATCGGCGTTGATCTGGATTATGAAACCGTTGGCACCAATGGCAGCATGCTGATGGTCACTGCCGCAGGGACCGCCGTCTGGTTCGAATAGTCATTGTGGGGCCGGAAAGTAGCCAATGCCTTTCACCGGCGCCTTGGTTGGCAGGGTGTCCTGGGCAATATTTGAACGGAAATCCCGTTCAAGCAAGGCAAGCTCCTTGCCCGTCGTGGCTTCAAGCAGCCGAAGTCTGACCCGGTACGGCACGTCCTTTTTCACACCGTGCAAGGCCTGGGTTTCGAAACCGTACAACATCTTGCCCGGCACTACCGGAAGGGAGATGACAAATTTCTTGGAATCATCCGGAATGTCAAAGCTCGCCTCGAGGGTGCTGCCCTCCGGCAAAGGCCGCAGTGGCTTGGCCACAAAGCCATAGTTCACAATTGCATAGCGGTAGTTATAGATGAAACCACCGCCGGCAATTTTCAGATAGGGTTTTTCGGGTTGCTCGTCGCAGCCGGCGATACACAGGCTCATCAGGATTGCGGCTAATGTCAAAGTCTGTTTCATGGCCATTCACTCGCTTTCCCGTCTGGCGGCTGAGCCCAATATGCCTTCGGGTTTCAATACCAGGATCAGAATGATAAGTCCGAACACGCCCACGTCGCGATAGGCCAGGGGCAGTGTGGCCGTCCACAGGGTTTCAACGAAAGCCAGAAACAGGCCGCCAACAATGGCTCCGTTCAGCGTACCAAAACCGCCTATGACCGATGCAAACATAGCCTTGAACCCGAGCATGAGACCCATGGAAAATGTAACGCCGCCGTAGGCCACTGCCACGATCCAGCCCGATACACTCGCCAGTGCGGCGGAGCCAATGCACGACCACATCAGCACCTGCGCCGTGTTGACCCCGCACAACCGCGCCAGCTTTTCGGACTGCGAACAAGCCATCCAGTAGCGACCCGTAGCCGTATAGTTGAGAACATAAAGGGAAGTTGCAATTGCCGCCAGTGAAAGCACGATGGCGGTCATTTGCATGAAGCCGATTTGAACCGGAAACGGACCGTCGAATATCTTCACGTTCTGCCCATCTAAGAAAACTGGCAGCCACAGGTCCCGGTTGCCGGATTGGATGCGCATGGTCTCTTGCAACGCAATCGAAATTCCAACAGATGCAATCATGAAGGCCTGGGATGATTTCGTTATCAATGGTGCAAAGACGTGGTTGGCAGCAAACCGTCCCAGTGCTGCCGAACAGGAAACGGCAACGATGATGCTTCCCAGCAGAACCATCATTGTTTCACGGCCCGCCACTTGGCCCGCGAGTGCGGCATATATCGCAGCAAAGGCTGCGTACATCGCGAAGTCACCAAACGACAGGAAGATCCTGTTTGAGAGTCCCTGCACCAGCGCATAGGCCACGGCAAGTGGGGTGTAAAAGCTGGCCAACGTCACGGCATTGAGCAATTGCTGCAACCAATAGCCGAAATCATGCGATAATGTTTCGCTCACAACGCACCATCCCCGGGTTCGCCATGTCCTGACAGAATTTGTGCGGTACCGCGCATCGCGCTTCTAAACGCATCATCAAAATTGACGTCTTGGATTTGCCAGTTGTGACTGGTCTGTCCGTCGTTGAACTCCCAGTGGGCCTCCCACCCCTTCATGCCACTCTTCCAGGCGATGTTGCCCAGCAGGACACGGGGTACTGCAAATCGCTGGGCCAGTGCTTCCGCTGTACCGGAAAGAAGCTGGCCGGGTGTTAGCTTGGTGTTCGAAACGCTTTCCCCCTGTGGCAATGCGATGGGAACGCCCGCCTGCCAGGCCGTTGCGACCAGCGCATCTCTTTGGTCCATGCCTTGATCGTCATCGGCGGTGAGAATGTAGGAATGAGAATCAAACTTGACGACGAGAAGAACAACAACCCGCGGCCGCTCGCCACCCCACGGCTGGTGATTCGAGGTTGACAGCAACGCGTCAACTTTCGCCCTCTCGAATTCGACTGTCAGTTCAAACGGGCGATCCCGCGTACCCTGTTCATCATGAATGGGAATGTCTGCCATGCGATCATGTTCACTAAAGTTCTTCACGTAAGCCTGGATGTCGGGAACGTCATCCACCGAAATTGCGGAATCACCCGAGACTTTTTTAAGCACATCGGCAAGTGCCAGCTTGAATCCGGGTATCCGCGTTTCATCTCTCTGGCCCGTGACGATGGTTTTGCCCATATAGATATTTTCAACCGGCCAGTCCTCGGTTTCGAGTTGGGAGGGGCGGTTCAGCCACAGGGCGCCCGCCACTGCGCCAACAACGCCAAAAATGAGTGCTGCAATAGCCCAGGTCTTTTTCATGGTGCCGTTGCCGGATTTTGCCGGCGCTGGCGATACGCCTTGATTTTTGAGCGGTTGCCACACACGCTCATGTCGCACCAGTGTCGGCTGTTGTTCTTGCTCGCATCATAGAACAGCCAGCCGCAATGCTGGCCCTGGCACTGCTTGATGCGTTTGGGGTCACCTTGCATCAGGAGGCTGATGGCTGCTTCGGCAATTGGGCCAAGAATTTCATCGCTGATTGTTGATTCGGCTTTCCATTGCCACGAATACTTGCCATCGGTGAAAGTCAGACGAGCTGACTGCAAGGTCTTGCTATGGGCACTTGCCAGGGACTGAACCAGTTCAGCAGAAGGAGTTCCCCCCGTGGCTTGGATTGAGTTGATCTGGTAGATGGTTTCACGTAGTTCAGTGCCTTGCCTGAACAATTCATGCTGCCCAGCATCGGTTTCCGGCAATATCCTTTTCTCGTCTATTACCCCTGCGTGTTTAGCCCAAATTGTAACGTCTGCTGCCGATTGAATGTGGTTGAGGTGCTGGGAACCGTTGCGGCCCGATTCCGTATTGGCGAAATTCAGTGCAAGGTTTCCGCCGAGCAGGTGCAAACTGCCGGCACGGTTTGGCTTGCGAGGGTCATGGCCTTCCTTCATGTAACTGTTAAAATTGATTTTGATGGTTACGTCAAGAAATCTGTTCTTCGAACTCCGCACTGTTCGGGTGTAGAGAATGGCAAACCAACCCATTTCGCAGGTCAAGATTGCCCCAAATTTCCACCATTGGTATCGATGCCGATGACACGCTTTGGCAAAGTGAGCATTACTTCAAGCTCACCCAGGCCCATTTCGCCGAGTTGCTCGCTGACTACGCCGAGCCCACCCTTCTGGGGCAAAAGCTCCTCTCAGCAGAACGGAAAAACCTGGAAATCTACGGATTCGGTATCAAAGGCTTCGTGCTTTCCATGATCGAAACCGCCATTGAGATCACCGATGGCAAGGTCCCTGCACCTGTCATCCAGAAGATTTTAAGTGCGGGCCATGAAATGCTGGCCCACCCGGTTTTGCCGCTGCCACAGGTTCGGCAAACACTTGAGGATCTGCACCGGAATTTCCGCCTGTTGCTTGTCACCAAGGGCGACCTGTTCGACCAGGAGCGTAAGCTTGCCCAATCCGGCCTGGGAGAGTTCTTTCACGCCATTGAAATCGTCAGCGAGAAGACAGAACGCACCTATCAGCGTATTTTTGACCAGCATGGCCAGGGCCCAAGTACTGCCATGATGGTTGGAAACTCCCTGAGGTCCGACATCATTCCGGCCATTGGCGTGGGCAGTTGGGGCGTATTCATTCCGCATGCTTTGACCTGGGAACACGAACATGCAGAAGCCCCGGTTGAGCATCCCCGCTTCCGGCAAATTGAAAGCTTCGGTGAACTCACCGGCCTGATTGAAATGATCTGAATTTGGAGCGGGCGAAGGGATTCGAACCCTCGACCCCGACCTTGGCAAGGTCGTGCTCTACCCCTGAGCTACGCCCGCTGAGCGTATGAGAAGCCGGAAAAAACCGACAAGGTGACGGGGTTATTGCCCAAGCTTCGCGTAAATGCAATAGCAAGCTGCAGTTTCTTGTTTTTGCCACGGAATTTACCATGCCCGCCAGCCGCGACGACCTTTTCAAGCGCCTAGAGTCCCTGGGAATCACCACAAAAACCAAGCGCCACGAACCGGTGTTCACCGTAGAACAGGCGCAATTGGTTCATGACGATATCCCCGGCGGGCATTGCAAGAACCTCTTCTGCAAGGATGAAAAGGGCGCACTTTGGCTTATCGTCTGTCTGGAAAATGCCCGCATTGATCTCAAGGCTGCGCCCGGCAAAATAGGGTCAAAGCGCCTTACTTTTGGCAAGCCGGAGTTGCTTATGGAGGTTTTGGGAGTGGAACCCGGTTCAGTCACGCCGTTTGGCCTGATCAATGACACAGCGCAGCGCACAAATGTGATTTTGGACGCCACCATGATGCAGGAGAAAATCCTCAATTACCATCCTTTGAAGAACGACGAGACCACCAGCATTGGCAACTCTGACCTCGTTAGTTTCATTAAATCCTGCGGCCACCAGCCCCAAATTGTGGCCGTTGCCGAACCCATATTGTAATTTTAGGTCAAAATCGCCATTTTAGCTGTCTAACGAGCAAGCAGGTATGTCGTGAACGATATGATTATAGGCCAAACCCCCGCCCCTGGACCCATCCCGGCTGATCTCATCAAGGATTCAGATGCCAAGGGATTCATGGCCGATGTGATCGAAGCCTCGAAGAAGGTTCCTGTTATCGTTGATTTCTGGGCCCCCTGGTGCGGCCCCTGCAAGCAGCTTACGCCCATACTCGAGAAGGTCGTCAAGGCTGCCCGCGGCAAGGTGCGCATGGTGAAAGTCAACGTTGATGAAAACCAGCAAATTGCCGCCCAGTTGCGGGTGCAATCAATCCCGGCAGTATTTGCCTTCGTCGATGGCCCGCCGATCGACGGTTTCATGGGGGCGCTTGGCGAAAGCCAGGTCAAGCAGTTCGTTGACAAGCTTTCCAACAAGGGGTCCCTGGCGGAGGAGATTGCTGCGGCACTTCTGGTCGCTGAACAGACCATGGCGCAAAAGGATTTTGCCCAGGCCTTTGATATCCTCTCGCAAGTTCTCGGCGTCGATCCCACCAACATTCCGGCCCTCGCCAGCCTGGTCAGATGCCAGATCGGTTTGGGAGACCTTGATGCCGCAAGTGCAACGCTTGCCACTGTGCCCCCCGACAAGCTTGCCAATCCCGCCGTTGTCAGTGCTGCGGCCGCATTGGACGTCGCACTCCACCCCGTTGAAACAGATGTTTTGGACAAGCTGCAAGCCGAAGTCGATAATGCTCCGAATGATTTTCAAAAACG
Source organism: Rhodobiaceae bacterium (assembly GCA_031371945.1). Taxonomy (GTDB): domain Bacteria; phylum Pseudomonadota; class Alphaproteobacteria; order Rhizobiales; family Aestuariivirgaceae; genus Aestuariivirga. The sequence goes on along the minus strand of JANMKJ010000150.1, from coordinate 1,369 downwards.
CCTCGATCTGGCCGTGGCACTGAATGGTGCTGGCCTGCGGGCGCAAGCTACGGATCACCTTCTTTATGTATTCAAGAAGGACCGCACTTGGAATGAAGACGCTGCCAGAAAACAGCTGGTGAAATTTTTTGAGGGCTGGGGGCCAAAGGATGAGTTCACCCTTGCTGGTCGGCGTAAATTGTCAGCCCTGCTTTTTTCGTGAGGTACAATGAAATTTATCAAGGACTATAATGTTCCAGGCGACCTTCCAGAAACCCTGCCCATATTTCCGTTGGCCGGTGCACTCCTCCTGCCCCGGGCTGACTTGCCGCTCAGTATTTTTGAGCCGCGCTACCTTGAAATGATGACGGATGCCCTGTCGGGCGAACGCATCGTTGGCATGATCCAGCCGATGGAGGATTCGACCGATGACGAAAAACCGCAGCTGATGAAGATCGGCTGCGCCGGCAGGATTACGTCTTATACCGAAACCCCCGATGGCCGGATGATGGTAACCCTGACAGGCATAAGCCGTTTTTCCATCGCACGGGAATTCAAGGTGTCTACGGGTTACCGGCAGGTGAAGGCGAACTACAAGCCCTTTGCTGTCGACCTGGTGATGGACAAGGGCGCAAGCGAAGTTAACCGCCCTGCCCTCATGACGGCCTTCAAGGATTACTTGAACGCCAACAACATGAGCGCCGATTGGACTGAGATCAACGCTGCCTCGACAGAAATTCTGGTGAACACGCTGTCACTGCTCGCACCTTATCCCGCCAACGAGAAGCAGGCGCTTTTGGAAGCTCCTGATTTGAAAACCCGGGCGGAAGTGTTGGTAGCGCTCACTGAAATTGCCCTGTCCAAATCATTTTCCGGGAAGAAGCACAGCTTGCAATGACCGATATTCGCAAGGCCGATCCAAAACTGCTGGAACTCCTTGTCTGCCCCGTGACCAAGACGCGGCTCGAGTACGATGCCGAAAATCAGGAGTTGATTTCTAAAGCAGCAGGTCTGGTTTATCCCATCCGCGACGGGATACCTATCATGCTTCCCGACGAGGCCCGCGAACTTCGCAATGACTGACGTCTGGCCCGTGGAGCTCACGTCCCGGCAACAGGGACGGATCCTGACGATCCGCTTCGACAGTGGCGCCGTGTTCGACCTTGATGCGGAATACTTGAGGGTTGAAAGTCCCAGCGCTGAAGTGAGGGGCCACGGCCCAGGTCAGGAGCAACTCGTCAGTGGCAAGCGCACTGTGTCTATTGTCAGGCTCGAGCCCATTGGAAGTTATGCCGTGCGGATCATCTTCAGCGATGGCCATGCAACCGGACTTTATACATGGAGCTATCTAGAACGGCTGGGCCGCGAACATCCGGCGATATGGGCGGCC
>JANMKJ010000129.1:0-3261 GCA_031371945.1 Rhodobiaceae bacterium | reverse complement strand
GTTGCGGCCCGCAAGATGACCAGCGGCGCGAATACAGTTACCTATTCGCTTTACAGCAACGCGGGGCGGAGCACCGTCTGGGGCAATACTATCGGGACAAATACCGTCTCTGCGAACGCCACCGGTTATGCCCAGAACCATACGGTCTATGGCCGGGTTCCATCGCAGTCGACTCCTGCGGTTGGAACCTACGCGGACACGGTCGTCGTCACCGTTACCTATTGATGGGCATGGGGGAGTGCGGGAATTTGGTGCCCGCACCGCGTGCGTTTCGCACCTGTCTATTTCAGCAAAAGGCCAGCCATGGTTTCATTGGTGATGAGGCCATTGATGAGCTGCCCGGTGAGCGCACCCTTGATGGCACGGAACCGGGGAGGCGCCATGGCAATGCCGATGACGCGGCGCTTGGCAGGCTGATCCAGCGGAACGCTGACCACACGGTCATTGGTGAAGCCTTCAATGAGCTGGCCATTGGCATCATAGGCCCAACCGATGATTTCACCTGCGGCACCGGCCTTGACGAGGGCGCGCATTTCATCGGGCTTTACGAAGCCGTCACGCACCAGGGCGGCATCGTCACCGACAGTCCCAACCCCCACGAACGTCACATCTGCCTGGCGGGCGAGTTCAATGACATTGCGCACCGGCTTTTGGCCAAGCAACAGGGCCTTGTCCTGCACCGTTGTGGCGATAACGGGGAGCGGCATGGGATAATGCGGGGCCTTTACGGCATCGGCCACGCGGCTCACCACATCATAGAGCGACGCCGAACCATCGGAGGCGATGTTGCCGACGAGCGACACGATCTTGTGCTGGGGGCAATCCATGGGCGTGAGCTGATCCACCATGGCGCGCAGCATGCGGCCGGTTCCCATGGCAACGATGACCGGGTGTTGGGATATGATGTATTTTTCCAGCTCGGCCGCTGCCGCCTGGGCGACGCCCAAGGAAATTGAATCGGATTCAGGATCGCTCGGAACAACTTCGCAGAATTCGATTTGGTAACGCTCCTTGACACGCTCGGAGAGCTGCAGGCAATTGGCGATGGGATGGTCAAGCCTCACCTTGATGAGCTTTTCGCTGATGGAAAGCGACACCAGACGCTGGGCGGTTTGCCGCGAGACGCCAAGCTTGCGGGCAATTTCGTCCTGGGTGTTGCCTGCGATGTAATACAGCCACCCTGCCCTCGCGGCTTCATCGAGGCGGGTATTTTCCTGTTCAATGTTTCGCACCATGATGGCGTTACTTCCTGTCCCTACGCTTCAACTCGGGTGCACCTTCAAAAAAACTATCCATACGATCAAATGTGCGATCCACCAAGACTTTCGGTCCATCCTTCAAATAGCCGTTCCTGTAGTGGCACCCGCCGGCGAACTGCCACACCATCATTCCCGCCGCGTTGGCGCCCTCAATGCCGGTGGCACTGTCTTCAACCACAAGGCATTCGGCTGGCGGCACCTTCATTTCGGCGGCTACGTATAAAAACACATCGGGTGCAGGTTTGCCACGCGCCACCATGGACGTGGTGAATACGCGCCCTGCCACCCTTGGCGACAGCCCCGCAATTTCCAGGGATTTTGACACGCGCAATGGACTGCTGCCGGTGGCCACGCAGAACGGCACGGCAAGGCTATCCATGACGCTTTCAATGCCGGGCATGGGCTTAAGTTCAGTTGCAAAACGCCGCAACAGGTTGATGCGGTAATCGGCCTCAAAATTTTCAGACACGTTGGTGCCGTGCAGCCTTGCGAACTTGGCGGCCACTGACGAAAAGCTGTGGCCAAGGAAATGCCGGAACACGAAGGGGCGATCGATGGTAACACCGATATCGGCGAAGGTTTCGATCAGCACCTGGACGCTGACGCATTCGCTATCGACCAGCACGCCATCGCAGTCAAAAATAACCAGTGAAACTTTACGCAATGCCGGTCCCGAACTGCTGATGGTTGCATTCAAAAACCTCAGCGTATATCAGATGGGGCATGTACACCACCCTCCAATATCTTGAAAAACTCATCGCATATCCCACTGTTAGCCGCGACAGCAACCTGGACCTGATTGCGTTTGTGGAAGCTGAATTCAAGGCCCTCGGCGTTCCTTCAACATTGGTTCACAATGGGGAAGGCACCAAGGCCAACCTGTGGGCCACCATCGGTCCAGCCAATGCTTCGGGTGTTGCCCTTTCCGCGCATACGGATGTTGTGCCGGTGGAAGGACAGAACTGGAGCAGCGATCCCTTCGTGATGGCAGCACGCGGTGGCAATCTTTACGGGCGAGGTACCGCCGACATGAAGGGTTTCATCGCGTCGTGCCTTACCCTCGCGCAGCGAGCTGTAAAACGCGAGTTGCACACGCCGCTTCATTTTGCCTTTTCCTACGACGAGGAGATCGGCTGCATCGGGGTTCGGCGCATGCTCGACATGCTGAAAACCATGCCGGTGCGCCCCAGGCTTTGCATCGTCGGCGAACCTACCATGCTGCAGGTGGTCACCGCCCATAAGGGGAAATTGGGCTACCGGGTGACGGCTCATGGGCTTGAGGCGCATTCGAGTTTGGCACCGATTGGGGCAAATGCCATTTACATGGCGTGCGACCTGATTGCGGAGATCCGTAGCCTCCAGGCCGATATTGCCGCCCATGGGTTGCGCGATGGTGACTATGAAGTGGCCTATACTACGCTGCATGTGGGCAAGATGGCGGGTGGCGAGGTGATGAATATTGTGCCCAACCGGGCGACGTTTGATTTCGAGATCCGTTATTTGCCGGACGACGATGGGCAGGCGCTGTTCAGGCGCATTGTGGCAGCGGCGGAAACGGTTGCTGCAAAATTCCGGGGCGTGTTTGCCACTGCACGCTTTGAATTTGCTGACCTGCAGAGCTACCCTGCCCTCAATACGCCGGTCGACAGCGAGGCCGTGAATTTCGTGCGCGCCCTTACGGGAGGCAATTCAACCGGCAAGATTACCTTTGGCACCGAGGGCGGATTGTTTCAGCAGGAACTCGGCATTCCAGCTGTCGTTTGCGGCCCTGGCAACATCGCCGTTGCCCACAAGCCCGACGAGTATGTGAGCGAGGAACAGTTGGCCCTGTGCGATGCCATGCTGGGTCGGTTGCTGGAGCGGGTGGCGGGGTAATTCCCGCCTGCTCGGGAATGACAATTTTTTAGTTCTAAATTTATACCTCAGGGATCCCCCGGCACGCCATAGCTGGGAGCCTTCGTGGGATCGACGGCACGCTGGAGGTAGGCTGCCATTTGCGGGC
>JANMKJ010000116.1:0-3684 GCA_031371945.1 Rhodobiaceae bacterium | reverse complement strand
GGACCGCATCGGCGGCATTGGCACCCTCATCATTGGCTCGTTCCTGCAATGCCTCGCACTGCTGTTCTACATCCCGTTCGATGGCCTTGCCTCGCTCTATGTCGTCTCGGCACTTTTTGGCCTCGCCCAGGGTGGCATTGTGCCGAGTTACGCCCTTATCGTGCGCGACTATTTCCCAGCGCGCGAAGCTGGCACCCGCATCAGCCTCGTGCTCACGGCAACGGTGCTTGGCATGGCCCTGGGCGGCTGGCTGTCCGGCGTGATTTTTGATTACACCGGTTCCTACCGGGCTGCCTTCCTGCACGGCATTGCCTGGAACGTGTTAAACATGGCGATAGCTTTTTGGCTTCTGACCCGTAGAAAGGCCTTTGCCCAACAATTGAGCACTTGACCTCCTAGCCCGCAAAGTGTTTGCTGCAGTGCAATATGGCACGCAAAAACATATATCGCTTCGGTGGCGGCACCGCTGAAATACCTGCAGCCGGCTTGAACAGCCTGGGCGTGAAAGCGGCAGGGCTGGTTGAAATGGCCAGGCTTGGCTTGCCGGTGCCACCGGGTTTTGTCATCACCAAACCCGCCGAAATCACGAGCGAACAGCTCAGTGCAGCGGTCCGGAAACTGGGGCAGGGCACCCTGCTTGCGGTGCGCTCCAGCTTCAACGGCACTGTGCTGGGGGCGATGGAGTCCATCCTCAACGTGGGCCTCAATGATAGCCACACGGGCGACCGCGCCGCCTATTGCAAGCTGATGCAAACCTACGCCGTAAACGTCATGGGCCTTGCGCATACGGATTTTGAAGACCTTGGCGAAAATTCGATGGACGCATTCAAGGCGCTGATTGCGGCAAAGACCAAGAGTGATTTCCCCCAAAGTGCTGCAACCCAGCTGTTCAATATCGTGGCCGCTGCCGCCAGGCGCCAGCCCGAGGCCTGCCTGGTTGTCCATGCCATCATCCGGTCTGATGGTCCCAACAAGGTCACCACCACCCGCAACCCGGCCACCGGAGCCCCGCTGGACCATCCCAAAGACTTGGCTGCGAGCCTGAAGAAAATCGAGCGCCATTTCAAATCCGTGCAGGAAGTGATCTACGCCACCGAGGGAAAGAAGTTCTGGCTGCTGCAAACTAGAGGGCTGAAGGCCAGTGCCAAGGTCGAGCTCAAGTTGCTGGTCGACATGGCAAACGATGGCGTCATCACCCGCGACGAAGCCCTGCTCATGGTTGACCCCCTGATGCTGGACCAGTTCCTGCATCCCACGCTCGATACAACGATACCCCACGAGATTTTTGCAACCGGCCTTGCGGCATCTCCCGGTGCCGTGTCGGGCCAGGTGGTGTTTGATGCAAGCGATGCCCAGAAACTGAAAACCCGCGACAAGCCCTGCATTCTCATTCGCATTGAAACCAGCCCGGAAGACATTCAGGGCATGCACGCCGCTGAAGGCGTGATCACCGCCCGCGGCGGTTTGCTCTCGCATGCTGCAGTGATTGCCCGTGGCATGGGAAAGCCCTGTGTGGTGGGTGCCAGTGGCCTGCGCATCGATTACGAGCAGGGAGTGATGACGGCGTTAGGCGTTGTCATCCGGAAAGGCGAGGTGATCACGCTGGATGGCTCAACCGGCCGCATTTACCGGGGTGCCATTGCCACGCTCAAGCCAGTGCTCTCCGGTGATTTTGCCACCATCCTGGAGTGGGCCGACAAGGCCCGCCGCATGAAGGTGCGGGCCAACGCCGAAACCCCGGGTGACGCCCGCGCCGCCCGCTATTTCGGTGCCGAAGGCATTGGCCTGTGCCGCACCGAGCACATGTTCTTCAGCGCCAACCGCATCACCCCCATGCGCAAGATGATTTTGGCAGAAACCGTGGCCGAGCGCCGTGCCGCACTCGACGAAATCCTGCCGATGCAGCGCCAGGATTTTATCGAGTTGTTTGAAATCATGGCAGGCCTTCCCGTGACCATTCGGCTTCTTGATCCGCCACTGCATGAATTCCTGCCGAAGTCCGACCACGAAATACTTGAGCTTGCCAAGGAACTTTCGATCAAGCCCGAATACCTGCGAACCCGGGTGGGCGAGCTCCAGGAGTTCAACCCCATGCTTGGCCACCGCGGGGTGCGGCTTGCCGTGTCCTACCCTGAAATTGCTGAAATGCAGGCCCGCGCCATTTTTGAGGCAACCCTGGATGTGGCCAAGAAATACGGCAAGGCACCGATTCCCGAGATCATGATTCCCCTGGTGGTCGGCAAACTCGAGCTCGACTACGTTCGCGCCCGCATCGTCGCCGTGGCGGACAGCGTGCAGGCCGAGAGCGGCCTTGAACTTCCCTACCTCGTGGGCACCATGATCGAGCTCCCACGCGCTGCCCTCCGGGCAGGCGAAATTGCCCAGTCGGCGGAGTTTTTCTCGTTCGGAACCAATGACTTAACACAAACCACTCTGGGCATCAGCCGGGACGATAGCGCCCGGTTTATTGGTGAATATACCACCAAGGGCCTGCTCAAGACCGACCCCTTCATTTCAATAGATATAGAAGGAGTAGGCGAACTTTTGAAAATTGCCACCGAGCGGGGCCGCAAAGCCCGGCCCGACCTGAAACTGGGAATCTGTGGCGAACATGCGGGTGATCCTGCCTCAATTGCCTTCTGCGAAACCATCAAATTGGATTATGTGTCGTGCTCGCCCTTCCGCATAGCTGTTGCGAGGCTTGCCGCCGCGCAGGCAATTATCAGAAATAATTGAATAATTTATTGCAATTCTGAAGTGTTAACCGTTCGTTAAAATAGGCCAAAAAAACGGCTGGATCGCGGCCAGTTTTGGTTGCTGGCATGGTTAACCTATGCTAAACGCGATTGTAATATGCTACGTAAATGATGCATTTTGGCCAACGTGCCAGCAGCGGGATTAGGGTATTTGCAAAAGAAAAGCCAGTATCAGAAACTGACGGAGGCCGAGTATTCTGGCTTTCCAGTTTCGCGTAAAAAAGTAGGTATCGTTCAAGAGTACGCACCGTTCGTGTTTGGTGGTGTGATGCTGATTGCAGCTTTTGCCTTCGCCGGAAACTATATGGGCCAGAATGCCATTGCCCATAATGTGTCGCCAGACGAGCAAACCGTCGGCTTCGTGGCACCGGTCACCAATATCATCGCCAAAGGTTCGCTTCTTCCTGAAGGCGAGAATTTCGACATCGTGAATTTGAACGTGCTGCGCAAGCAAACCGTTCTGGCCCAGGGCAAGGGCGACTTCCTGATGGCTGATCCCAACAGTGATGTTGTGATTTCACCGGCCTCGGTTGATCTTACCGGCAAGTCTGACAATTCTGCCGTCATCCAGTCCCCCCTGAAGCGCATGGCCCTGGCGCCATCGCCGTCAAAAATTGAAAAATCATTCAAGCTCAAGCGCAGCGAGAAGCAGGTTGTCGTGGCCCAGCGCCGCGTTCGTCTGGCTGAAGAAAATTGCCTCGCCCGCGCCATCTATTTCGAAGCCCGCTCGGAGTCAGAGCTTGGCCAGTTGGCTGTGGCCAAGGTCATTCTCAACCGTACCAAGAATCCGGATTATCCGAAGTCCATTTGCGGCGTGGTGTATCAGGGCTCGGGATCACGCAATTCCTGCCAGTTCTCCTTTGCCTGTGATGGCCTTGCTGATGATGTGCGCCAGCCCGCAGCCTGGGCCAATGCCAAGCGCGTTGCC
>JANMKJ010000072.1:0-2301 GCA_031371945.1 Rhodobiaceae bacterium | reverse complement strand
CATGATGATCCAAGGCTTTCAGGCAAGCTGCCGCGCGATGCCAGCCCGCAAGTGGCCTTGATCGACGTGCCCTAGCCGATCACGCAATTGAAACTGACACTTATGCGTTCTGTTTCAGCCTGGTTCATCGGAACCTCGTGGCGCAGCCAGCTTTCCCACAGCATGAGAGTTCCGGCTTTCGGCATGCGGCTTTCATAGATGCCTGCCTTGCGCGGCGGTGCGGCCATCATCATGGCATGGCGCGGGTCTTCAAACACGATCGGACTGGCACCTGGGGGAGCATTGACATAGTAGGTGCCGCTGATTACGGCGTTGGTGTGGATGTGCGAGGTGTGGGACCCGCCGCGTGGCAATACGTTCACCCACAGGCTGTCACAGAGGGGTTTGCCACCCTGAAGTTTCCACTGCAGCGATCTCGCAAATGCTGCTGCATGGGTGTGGATGATTTTCTCCAGTTTCGCAAAGGGTGCAGAACGCTCCGCGAGGTCGTTGATCGAGGCGTAGGACGTATAGCCCGCATAGCCGTGTTTCCTGCACCAGCGCCGACCCGCTTCGTCATGTTCATTGAGTGCGAGGGCAGCATCTTCGAGATCCAGGTTGAGGCTGCCGGCATTTGCTATTTCGGCACGGTAAACCTGCGTTGCGAACAACGTTTCAATGTGGGGCGTGGATGCCATCGCAGAGACTGGATCAATTACCGGTAATCAACAGCGCTTTGCCTGCCGCAATCGTGTACTTCGGCCCATCGGCTGCCAAAGTGGCGCTGGTTTGATCCATCGTTGGCTGGCCGGTGGACATGAAGCTCAGGATGTCAGCCGCCACTTCCTTCGGTACTTCCCATTGCAGGTTATGACCGAGATCGCCGTCCTGCACGCCTGAAGCGGGCAGGGCCACCTTGCCATACTGCTTCCACACGAAGGGAGCCTTGCTGGTGCGGAGTGCTGCCAGCATTCCCGTTTGATCAGGCGCAAAATAGAAGATCGAATCCTGAGAACCCCAGAGCACGAGGGTGGGTGTCACGAGTTGCTTCAGGTGCTCGGTATTGTCGACGTCGAGCAACGCCTCGGTGGCGCCGATCCAGGTTCCCATCTTGGTGACCGAGGTTTCGGGCGTGATGCCGCCAATAAATGTCTGGTCGGCAAAATTGTCCACGGTCCAGTTCTTGGCTACCCATTCATCGGCCTTAGGGTCGGCATCGCGCGGCGTGGCGTTCCACACGGCTTCCGGCGATGTAATCCCCTTGGCGTCAAGGGCTTTCTTCCATGAACCGAGCACAGGCTCGTTCAGCACGTAATCGCGTAAGACCGGATTGTCCTTGCCCTTGTTGGTGGTGGCAATGAGAATGATGCGTTCAACCCGTTCTGGCCGCTGCAGTGCCACTTCCTGGGCAATGACGGAACCCATGGAATGGCCGGCAATGGTTGCCTTGTCGATGGCCTTTTCATTCATGAATGCGATCACATCAGCGGCAAACAGTGGCAGTGCAAAGCAGGATTTTGGCGTGGTGGGGCAGGTTGCACCGGTTGGCATGGAGCTTGCGCCATGGCCGCGCTGGTCAAGGGCAAAAATATGGAGCGTCGGATCGCTGGCGTGCATGGCCTCCATGGTCGTCGACCACGAGCGCGATGTGTCCGTCAGGCCATGGAGCAGGATTACGGTTTTGCCATCCTTGGGACCGGTTTCGAGGTAGGCCATCTTGATGCCGGTCTTGAGCTCGATGGTGCACTTGGGGTTGGCGATGCTTTCACAGCCGGCAGCAGCTGCAGGTGTTTCTGCGGGCATGACAATGTCGGCCGCTGAAGCGGCTGTGGTCAGCAGCACGATGAAGGCTGCCCACGTAGAAAACTGCTTGAAAACCATGTTGAAACCCCAAATCAGTGTTGCGTTGCTTTATGCGGCTAAACCGCCGGCATTGCAACTCTCACCCCGATGACAAGCGGCCGGGTTAATGGCAGTCTGCGGCCACGAATCGACAAGGGAAACAGAGATGGCGAGAACCTGGTTAAAAATGCTGGCAGCATCATGCTTGAGCTTGATGGTGGGGGAGGGCGCTGCGGAAGCTGCCAAGTGCAGCAGCACGGGGGCAAATTTCGAAACGTGGAAACCCGCATTCGCGGCGGAAGCCAAGGCCAAGGGGATAAAGCCCAAGGCCATTTCAGCGCTGATGGGGACGAGCTATTCCACCGGCACCATTCGCGCCGACCGCAACCAGCACAGTTTCAAGCTTTCCCTCGAGGCCTTCATGGCCAAGCGTGGTGCTGCTGGAATCGTGGCGCGCGGCCGCGCTTTGAAGAAGGCCAA
>JANMKJ010000037.1:0-7359 GCA_031371945.1 Rhodobiaceae bacterium | reverse complement strand
AGCTTTGGACCCTGTGCAGGGGAAGCACCAGCTTGGCGCGCAGGCCGGGCGCATTATCCTCCAGCAGCAGTGCCGCGCCGTGCAGTGTCATGACACCGGCAACGAGGCTTAACCCCAGGCCGTTGCCGGGCTTTGTGCGGCTGGCATCCAGCCTGACGAAGCGGTCAAGAACACGGGCGCGGTCTTCCGGCGGAATGCCCGCGCCATGGTCGCTGACGGTGATCACCACGGAATTGCCCTCAAGCCTGCCATCGACAGTGATTTGCGGCTTGGGATTCTCGTCGGTCACGCCATATTTCAGCGCGTTGTCCACAAGGTTGCTCAAGGCTTGCGACAGGAGCTGGCGGTCGGCCAGAACATGCAGGCCGCGTGCCACGGTAACAGTGAGGCTGCCTCCCTCCTCTTCGGCGATGGGCTCGTAGAGTTCAGCCACATCTGCCACAATGTCGTGGGCATCAATGGGTTGCAGCGTTTCGCGCGACTGGCGGGCTTCAGCCCTGGCAATTGATAGTAGCGCATTGAAAGTTTGCAACAGCCTGTCGGATTCCTCGATGGTCTTGTCCAGCGCAGCCCGGTATTCAGTTTTACTGTTGGAGCGCAGGGCGGATTCGACCCGGGCGCGCAGCCGCGTGAGCGGGGTTTTGAGGTCGTGGGCCACATTGCTGGTCACTTCCTTCATGCCCACCATGAGGCGTTCAATCTGCTCCAGCATTTCGTTAAGCGAACTCGACAGCTTGTCCAGTTCGTCGCCGTTGCCGGTGACCGGCATGCGTTCTGCGAGATTGCCCCCCATGATCGACCGGCTCGTATCGGTGATGGCATCCACCCGGCGCAGGAAGTTGCGGCTGGTGAGCAGGCCGCCCCCGAGCCCCAGCACTACGGCAAATCCAAGAGCCCAGAACAGTGTGCGCTTGATGATGTCGCCAAAGAGCTTCAGTTCCTGCACGTCGCGGCCGACAATGAGTTCATAGTCTTCGTTCAGGTCGGCATGGAAGGCGCGGGCCGAGCGGCGCTGCTTGGTCGTACCCACCACGATATCAAGCGGGAAATCGATCCAGCCAGTTTCATCGATAACCTTTTGGGGGACGGCTTCAAGGTTGCCAGCGACCCGTTTTCCCGCCGCATCGGCAAGCAGGTAAACCCCGCCGCCGCGCTCAACACTGCGGCGCTGGATGGTATCGACGATTCCTTGCAGGCCGAGAATGCGATACTGGTCGGCAAGGGCCTGGACTTCGGCGCGGATGGTGGCATCGGTCTGGCGTTCAAGCAGCCCCGCCGTGTTCCAAAACACATAGGCCAATATCGCGCCGACGGAGAGGGCGAAAACCAGGAGATAGATGGCCGCCAGCCTGAAGGTGGAGGTTCTGAGAATCTTTGGATTAAATATCACGTATCATGTACCCGGCTCCTCGCACGGTTTGCAGAATGGGACTGGCAAAGCCCTTCTCAATCTTCGACCGCAATCTTGAGACGTGTACATCTATCACATTGGTTTGTGGATCGAAATGATAGTCCCAGACATTTTCGAGAAGCATGGTACGGGTGACGATATGGCCCGCGTTGCGCATGAGGTATTCTAGCAGCTTGAATTCGCGGGGCTGCAGCAGGATGTTCTGGCCTGCCCGGGTGACGCTGCGGGTGAGCAGGTCAATCTCGAGGTCAAGTGCCTTCAGCTTGGTTTCCTGGGTTTCCTGACCGGTCCGGCGGCCAAGGCCCTCGACGCGGGCCAGCAATTCGGCAAAGGAATAAGGCTTGGCGAGGTAATCATCGCCGCCGGCGCGCAGGCCCTTGACGCGCTCGTCAACGTCGCTCAGGGCGCTGAGGATCAGGACAGGCGTGGTAATGCCCTTGGCGCGCAAGGTGCGGATGATGGTGAGGCCATCCATTTTCGGCAGCATGCGGTCAACGATCAGGATATCGTGGATGGATTCAAGTGCCAGCGCCAGGCCATCTTCGCCATTGACGGCAAGATCGGCCACGTGGCCACTTTCGGTCAGGCCTTTCATCAGCCAGGACGCGGCGTCACGGTCATCCTCGATTACCAATATGCGCATTTGATCTTTCATTCGGCCGGCTTTGGAAGATTCGGAAGCAGCTAAACTGGAGATTTGCATGACTTTCACTTTCAGAAAAGGGAAACGCGGAGACCACCATACTGGAGGGAACCAAGAGGGAAGCGGTCTCCGCGTTTAGTGGACGTCACATGCCCGTGCGGGGGGAAGGGAATGGGGACGTCCGGGGGGTATCAGCCCTTGCCCAGCGGCAGTGCGAGGAAGCGCTGGCCTTCAGCACTCCGCACCAGCATCAGAACACGGGATTTGGTGTTTTCCTTCATCGCCTGCTTGACTTCTGCAGCGCCATTCACTTCCTTGCCAGCCACTTCAAGAATAACGTCACCGGCCTTTATGCCCTGCTGTTCGGCCACGGAATCTGGCTTCACTTCAAGCACCTTGACGCCTGCACCATCTTCGGCAGGACCAAGCTTGAGTCCAAGGTTTGACATGTCTGCTGGTTCTTCAGGCTGGGCACGGCCGGCCATTTTCATGTCCGTCGGCATGGCACCAATCTTCACCGACACGGTCATCGGCTTGCCATCACGAATGATGTCGATATCGATGGTCTTGCCAGGTGTGAAGTGGGCAACCTTGCGAGACAGGTCGCGGGCATCGGAAATATCCGAGCCATCGGCCTTGAGTATGGTGTCACCGGTCTTGAAACCGGCAGCGAGAGCGGGCGACTTATCGGTAACGTCAGACACCACGGCGCCCTTGGCTGCGGCGAGACCCATGCTCTGGGCAATTTCTTCCGTAACAGGCTGTATCTGTACGCCAAGCCAACCACGGGTCACGGAGCCAGTGTCCTTGAGGCTGGCGATCACGTCCTGGGTGATGGACGCCGGAATGGCAAAGCCAATGCCGACTGAGCCGCCCGACGGGGAGAAGATTGCCGAGTTCACGCCAATGACCTCGCCTGACAGGTTAAAGGATGGTCCACCGGAGTTTCCGCGGTTGATGGACGCATCAATCTGCAGGAAATCATCGTAGGGGCCCGAGCCAATATCGCGGCCACGGGCGGAAACGATGCCGGTTGTCACCGTGCTGTTGAGGCCAAAGGGATTGCCAACAGCCATGACGATGTCACCCACGCGGGCTTCCTTTTCTGCGAATTTCACGAACTGGAAAGGCTTGTCCGATTTGATCTTGATGAGCGCCAAATCAGTTTTCGGATCGGTTCCGATCACGGTTGCCTTGAGCTCATCACCACCCTGCACCTTGACGGTAACCTCATCGGCACCTTGTACGACATGGTTGTTGGTCACGGCATAGCCATCGGCACTGATAATGAAACCCGAGCCCAGGGCCTGGCCACCATGGCGCTGCGGCCTGTCCATTCCGGGAGGCATGCGGTTACGGAACTGGGGGAATTGGTCAAAGAAGTTCTTGAACTCCGGCGGTACCTGCTGGTCAGGTGCTGCGTCAGGGTCATCCGTTGTAGCTGCCACATCGGCATATTTCACCTGCACGCTGATAACGGCTGGCATCACCCGGTCAACGAGGTCAGCAAAGCCCTTGGTGGGGTCGATCGCGGCCTGCGATTCGGCGCGCACTTGCATCGGAGGGGACACGAGCATTGACGTGGTAAGCGCAGTTGCACTCAACATGCCGGCTGCGAGCAGTCCCATGAGGCTTTTCCGGCTGGTAACAAATTTGGCTGACATGTGGTTATTCTCCATATCGAATTAGCAGATGATGGAGATATAAGGAGGACTTGCTTACTTGCGGCTTTCGGAGAGGTGAAAGTTTTGTAATGTTCAGGGCTCGAGAAGGGTTGCCTGTTCCTCCGGCGTGAGCGGCCGTTCAGCCACTGCGCCGGGGTTCTTGCGCCACAAAAAATAGCCAATCCCCAATACTATGATGAGGAAGGGCGTTGCCCAAAGAATGGCGGTTTGTCCGGTAAACCTCGGTTTTAGCAAGACATAATCGCCGTAGCGGTCCACCACAAAATCCGTAACCTGCTGGTCCGTGTCGCCTGCCGTCAGCCGCTCGCGAATCAGGATGCGGAGGTCGCGGGCGAGGGTTGCGTCTGATTCGTCGATGGATTGATTCTGGCACACCAAGCAGCGGAAACCTTCGGACAGGTTGCGGGCCCGGGTTTCAAGCTGGGCATTGGCAAGCACTTCGTCGGGTTGCACGGCCAAGGCAGGACCAGACAGCAGCATCAGGAGCAGCAGGCACCATTTCATTCGGCCGGAACTCCTGCGGCAATCTTGGCAGGCTTTGGGGCCCCCACCCGGTAGCGCCGGTCGGTGAGCGACAGACCGCCCCCTACGAACATGACCAGTGCGCCAAGCCAGATGAAGGTGACGAAGGGATTGTAGTACATGCGCACGACGCGCGAGCCATCTGCCGTCGTATCGCCCATTACCACGTAAACGTCGCCACCCAGTGTTTGCAACAGGCCCACTTCGGTCGTTGTCCCCGTGGGTTTGAAGTTGCGCTTTTCGGAAATGACGCTGGCTACTTCGTGGTCACCGCGGTAGATGCGAAACAATCCGGCACGGCCCGCATAATTTTCCGCGGTCATGGGCGTGTCAGACACGAACTCCACGCTGTAGCGGCCCACATCGGTGCGGTCACCGGGCTTCATGGTCAGGATGTGTTCGACTTTCCACAGGGAAATGCAGATGATTCCAACAATCATCACGCCCAGTCCGGCATGGGCCAGTGTCATGCCAAGCGTCGAACGCGGCAGGCCCACGAGGCGCTGAAAACTGGTGCCCAGAGATGAGCGGAACAAGGCGATGCGGTTGGCGAGCTCAACGAAGCTGCCGAAGAACAACCACGCTCCCAATGCAATGCCCAGGGGGGCAAGCCAGGGCCCGCGCAACGTGGCCACGAGAACCACCAGACCCACGCCCACTGCCAATGCGGCCGCAAGCCACAGGCGCTGCAGGGCGCCTGCGAGGTCAGCCCTTTTCCAGCTGAGCAAGGCGCCAACGGGCACCAGCAGCAGGAGTGGCAGCATGATGGGACCGAACGTGAGATCAAAATACGGTGGACCCACGGAAATCTTTTCACCGGTGAGGGTTTCGAGTGCCAGCGGATACAGCGTGCCAATCAGGACCGCAGCGCAAGCCGCACAGAGGAAAAGATTGTTCAGCACGAGGCCGCCTTCACGGCTGATGGGCGAGAAAAATCCACCCGCCTTGAGGGTGGGTGCACGCCAGGCAAAAAGCGCAAGGGCACCGCCAATGAAAAAGCACAGGATGCCGAGGATGAAAATGCCGCGCTCCGGATCAACGGCGAAGGCGTGCACAGATGTGAGCACGCCCGAGCGCACCAGGAACGTGCCGAGCAGCGACAGCGAGAAGGCGAGAATGGAGAGAAGCACGGTCCACACTTTCAGCGCGTTGCGTTTTTCCACAACGATCGCCGAATGCAACAGGGCGGTTGCCACCAGCCAGGGCATGAAGCTGGCATTTTCCACCGGGTCCCAGAACCACCAACCACCCCAGCCCAATTCATAATAGGCCCACCAGCTTCCCATGCTGATGCCGATGGTGAGAAACATCCAGGCGGCATGCTGATGCCGATGGTGAGAAACATCCAGGCGGCCAGTGTCCAGGGTCGCACCCAACGGGCCCAGGCGGCGTCAACCTTGCCATCGATGAGGGCGGCGATGGCAAACGAGAACGCGATTGAAAGTCCCACATAGCCCGCATAGAGAAATGGCGGGTGAAACGCCAATGCCGGATCCTGCAACAGTGGATTGAGGCCGTTGCCTTCGATGGGTGCGGGATTCAACCGTGCAAAGGGATTGGACGTCACGACGATGAACAGCAGGAAGGCCGTGCCAATGCTGCCCTGGACGGCAAGCACGCGGGCTTTCAGCGTGGGTGGCAAGTTGTCGCCGAAGAGGGCCACTGAAGCGCCGAAAATGGCCAGGATGAGCACCCACAGCAGCATCGAGCCCTCATGGTTTCCCCACACGCCGGAGATCTTGTAGAGTAGCGGCTTTGCCGAGTGGGAATTCTCAAACACATTGGCCACGGAAAAGTCCGAGGTGATATAGGCGTGCATCAGCGCGGTGAATGACACGTAGATCAGGATAAGCTGGATGAGGCTTGCGGGGACGGCAGACGCTGCCATCGCCCGGTTGCCAATATGGGCACCCACCAGGGGCACCACGCATTGGAACGCTGCCACGGCGAGTGCCAGGATCAGGGCGAAATGCCCGACTTCAGCAATCATGGCGTGGCACCTTTCCACACGCCCTGGGCCTTCAGCCTGTCGGCCACGTCCTTTGGCATGTATTTTTCATCATGCTTGGCCAGCACCGTATCGGCAATCAGGGCACCACTGGCATCGAGCGTGCCTTCGGCCACAACGCCCTGCCCCTCGCGAAACAGGTCCGGCAACTGCCCAACATAGCTTACGGTCATGGTCTTGGTCATGTCAGTAATGGCGAACTTGACCTTGGTGCCTTCAGACTTCGACAGGCTTCCCGCTTCAACCAATCCACCGAGGCGCAGCCGGGTGCCGGGTACCACCTGCCTTTGGGCCACTTCACTTGGCGTATAGAAAAATACGATCGTATCGCTGAGGGCGTAGAGGACAAGTCCCGCCGCCACACCCAGCACGGCAAGGCCACCGAGTATTATTGTGAGACGTTTCTGTTTGCGTGTCATCAATTGATCCCTAATTCCGTGGCCAGGCCCTGCAAGGCTTGCAGTGAGGCGGGCTCATCCTTGAATATGCCAAGTGCCAGTTGCAGGGAAGACCTGGCCTTGACGCTATCCTTTGAAACAATCCGCGCCCGGATGAGGCGCAGCCAGCCTTCAAGATCGCGGCTATCGCTCCCCAGCCTTTGTTCGAGGCCATCGATCATGCCCTGAATCATGGCAGCCTGACCTGCTTCCGGCATTGCCTGCACCGAGGCGATCTGGTCCTGGCTCAAAACCGGGGCCTTGGCGCTATTCATGTCGGCAAGTTCGGTTTGCACCATGCCTCTCCATGGTGCATCCGGCGGTGACTCGTTGAGGAAGTCGGTGAAGCGTTTCCTCGCCTCTTCCAATTTGCCTTCCTGTTTGATGGCCAGCGCATCGAAAAACCTTCCCCGGGGGTTTTTCGCATCGAGCTTCAACGCGTCTTCGAAGATTTTCTGGGCCTCGGCCGTGACCATGCCCTGGTTGGCGAACACCAGCATTTCGGCATAGTCTGCCAGCGCAAGCTCGACTGACTCCGCGGGCATGCCGCGGCGGAACTTCTTCAGGGCCACGTTGACCACCTCGTGGTTCAGCAATGTGGGCGCGAACAGTTGCTTGCGCGAGAGACGCTCCTGCGCCTGTTCGCGCTCGGG
>JANMKJ010000034.1:0-7562 GCA_031371945.1 Rhodobiaceae bacterium | reverse complement strand
GACAAAATGGGTCATGCCGAAGCGTTTGCCCCAGGCGGCGCGGTCCTCATTGAGGTCAACGCCGACAATCTGGCGCGCGCCAGCCAGCCGCAAGCCCTGCAGCACGTTGAGACCGATGCCACCGAGGCCGAACACGATTGCGGTTGAGCCCACTTCGACTTTCGCCGTGTTGATGACGGCACCCACGCCAGTGGTCACTCCACAGCCGATGTAGCAAATCTTGTCGAAGGGCGCGTCGGTGCGGACTTTTGCCAGGGCAATTTCCGGCAGCACCGTGTAGTTGGAAAACGTCGAGCAGCCCATATAATGGTGGATGGATTTTCCCTTGTAGGAAAACCGCGAGGTACCATCCGGCATCACGCCCTTGCCCTGGGTCGTGCGGATTTTCTGGCAGAGATTGGTTTTGGGATTCAGGCAATACTCGCATTCGCGGCACTCCGGCGTGTAGAGTGGAATGACATGGTCTCCCGGCTTGAGCGATGAGACACCGCTTCCCACTTCGACGACAATGCCAGCTCCCTCATGGCCCATGATGGCAGGAAAAAGTCCTTCTGGATCAGCGCCGGAAATGGTGAATTCGTCAGTATGGCAAATTCCGGTGGCCTTGATTTCTACAAGGACCTCACCCGCTTTCGGACCTTCCAAATCAACTTCAACAATTTCGAGGGGTTTGCCTGCTTCGAACGCAACGGCGGCACGGGATTTCATCTGGTTTGCCTCAGGTTTACTTGTTATAGCCGTCAAAACTGAGCTTGGGAGATGGAAATGTCAATAACGCGTGACGCGTGTCTGGCCCTGGACGAGGAAGATGTGCTTGCCCACAAACGTGGACTTTTCACACTTCCCAAGGGCATCATCTATCTTGATGGCAACTCTCTTGGCGTGCTTCCCAAGAATGTCTCCAGGCGGGTGACTGCCGCCGTTGAACAGCAATGGGGCGAGACCCTGATCAAGTCGTGGAATGAGCATGGCTGGTTTCAATTGCCGCAGAAAATTGGAAACCGGCTGTCGCGCTTGATCGGTGCCGAGCCAGACAGCGTGATTGTTGGGGATTCAATTTCGGTGAACCTGTTCAAGATCCTGTCTGCCGCCCTGGCTCAAAGGCGCGACCGGAAAGTAATTCTGACCGACTCCGGCAATTTTCCCTCTGACATCTACGTGGCGCAGGGTCTGGCGCAGTTTCTGGCGAATGGCTGCGAAGTCAAGATTGTTGCACCAGAAGACGTTGCCGCAGCGATCACCGAAAACGTCGCGGTGGTCATGATCACCGAAGTCGATTATCGCACGGCACGGCGTCACGACATGAAGGCACTCACCCAAATAGCCCACGCGAAGGGCTGCCTGATGATTTGGGATCTGGCCCATAGTGCAGGGGCCATTCCGGTTGATCTCAAGGGTGGTGATGCGGATTTTGCCGTGGGGTGCACGTACAAATACCTGAATGGCGGTCCGGGTGCTCCGGCATTTGTCTATGTGAAACCAGCCTTGCAGAATTTGGTTCAGCCAGCATTGGTCGGATGGTGGGGGCACATCAGGCCATTTGCCTTTGACCTGGATTTTGAACCTGCGGGAGGGATCATGCGCCAGCAATGTGGCACGCAACCCATTCTGTCGATGACGGCGCTTGATGCCGCCCTTGATGTGTGGGACGACGTTGACATGGACGTGCTGCACACCAAATCCAAAGCCCTGTGCCGGGTGTTCATTGATCTTGTTGAAACCAACTGTGCCAGCCACGGCATCAGGGCTGCGGGCCCGCGCGACATGAACCAGCGGGGCTCGCATGTTTCCTTCCATTGCAAGGAGGGCTACGCCGTTATGCAGGCGCTTATAGCCCATGGCGTTATCGGGGATTTTCGTGCCCCCGATATAATCCGTTTTGGCATAACGCCGCTTTACAACAGTTTTGCCGATATCTGGGACGCGGCGGCAATTTTGGCGCGAATTCTTGATGAAAAATCATGGAACAGGCCCGAATTCCTTGCAAAAAAGGCAGTGACGTGAAGAATTGACAAGTTCCGTGGCCTGCGCTTGATAGCGGCATGGGAAAATTTACCATTCAGGATGTGGCCAAGCTCGCGGGCGTGAGCGTTGCCACTATAGATCGCGTTCTGAACCGCAGGCAGGGGGTGCGCGCACCCACCATTGCCAAGGTCGAGGCTGCCATCCGCGAGCTGAATTACCAGCCGGACCGCATCGCGGCACGATTGGCACGGTCGCGGGAATATCGTTTCTGCTTTGTGCTGCCCACTAGCAGTGGCGACTTCTTCATGCGCATTGCCGATGAGGTGCGCCTTGCCACGGAGCGCATGGAAGCGGAGCGGGTTTCGATCATTGTGAAACGGGTGGACGTGTTCGATGGCGAACTTCTCGCACAAACCCTGGATGCCATTGACCGCAACATGGATGGTGTTGCCGTTGTGGCACTTGACCACCCCGCAGTCCGTGAAGCCATTAACACACTGGTGGCCCGCGGCCAGACAGTTGTGACACTGGTTTCGGATGTGCCGGCTTCCAAGCGCGACCATTATGCCGGCATTGACAATTCTTCAGCCGGACGCACCGCTGCAAACCTCATGGGCAGGTTCCTTCGCGGCATGACGGGAACGGTTGGCGTTTTCGCCGGTTCACTGGCGCTGCGTGACCACATCGAACGGCAATTTGGTTTTGAGCAGGTCATGGCCCACGAGTATCCGCATCTTGCGGTATTGCCGGTGCGCGAATCGCGCGACGACCTTGAACGCATCGAAGAGATGACCCAGCAAATGCTGGTTGAGCATCCAGACCTCATTGGCATCTACAACGTCGGCGGTGGTACGCGTGGCATTGTTGCAGGCCTTGAAACCGCTGGCCGTGCCAAGGATATCGTGTTCATTGCCCATGAAGTTACCGACCCATCACGGCGTGCCCTGATCCGCGGCAGTATTGATGCCATCATCAACCAGGACGCTGGCCATGAGGTGCGCAGCGCAGTGCGTGTCCTGATGGCAAAGGCGGACAAGGTTCCCTTGATTGAATCGCAGGAACTCATCCGAATCGACATTTTCATGCGGGATAATTTACCCTAACGGTTTTAACCCGGCTTCTATCTGGGCACGGCGGCCCTCGAGGAATGGTGGCAATGACAGGGTCTTGCCGAGTGTTGCCATTGATTCGTCCGTCGCAAAGCCTGGCCCATCGGTGGCAATTTCAAACAATACGCCGTTGGGTTCCCGGAAATACAAGCTCTTGAACCAGAAGCGATCTACTGGGCCACTGTTGGGAATGCGCATGTCTTTCAGGCGCTTGGCCCAGGCATCGTAGTCGGCGGTTGAAATGTTGAAAGCAACGTGATGCACGGATCCCGCACCCTGTTGTGCCGGGGGAAGGTTAGCGTCCACCCGCACATGGAGTTCGGCCACAGGTCCCGTTCCGTTCATCCTGAACACGCTGGTGTTGCCATATTCGCGAACTTTAGACATGCCCATGACTTGCGTAAGCACCACTTCAGTTGACCTCAAGTCAGGAACACTCATGGTGATGGGACCGAGGCCCCGGATCTGGTGTTCTGCGGAGATAGGACTATCGGCCCAGGGGTGCACCTCACCCAGTCCATCGTCGTCTACAAGGCTCAGGCGCTGGCCCTCGGCATCTTCGAAATCAATCGTGAGGCGGCCGTCCCGCTCAACGGCTTTCTCGGCATTCACACCGCGTGACTTGAAATGATCTGACCAGAACTTGAATGCGGCTTCGCCCTTGACGCGAAGGCCGGTGCGGCAAATCGAATGGGTGCCACGGCGCTCGCGGCCAACCGGCCAGTCAAAGAACGTAATGTCGGTCCCCGGTGAGCCCAGCCCGTCGGCATAGAACAGGTGATAGGCACTGGTATCATCCTGGTTCACGGTTTTCTTCACAAGGCGCAAGCCCAAGGTTTGGGTGTAGAAATTATGATTGCTTGGCGCATCGGCGGTAACGGCGGTGAGGTGATGAAGACCATTGAGTTGCATTCTATACTCCTTGCGAGCCGAGCCAGGCTTTGGCCAGGGCTACGTCGTTTTGTGTAAGGTTATGTCCCGTCTGAAGCGTTTCATGCTGCAGATGGGCTTTCGCCGATTTTAACATTGTGGCGAGTTGCCTGGCATTGCTGGCGGGAATGATGGGATCTGCCGCACCAGAAATCAGCAAGATGGGTTTTTCCTTGAGGTCTACTGGCGCCGGGTTCTTTAGAGGCACCATGGCGCGCAGCAGGATTGCGCCGCTCAAAACTTCAGGGCGCAGGAACAACATGGCAGCAGCAATGTTCGCACCGTTCGAAAAGCCAACGGCTAAGGGCAGTTTCAAATCGTGGAGCTTACGTGCCGCTACAATGAAATCAGCGAGTTCGTGGGCGCGGTTGATGACATCAGCTTCATCAAATACACCTTCTGCCAGGCGGCGGAAAAAGCGGGGCATGCCATTTTCCAGCACGTTACCGCGCGGTGAAAGCAGCGACCTGTCTGGTGACAAGGCGTGACCGAGGTCAATGAGATCGTTTTCATCTCCGCCAGTGCCGTGCAGCAACAGCAAGGGTGCAGCGGAAGAACTGCCTTTTTCGAAACGGTGAGTGAATGAAAGGTCCTGTGCCATGACTTGCGAAATAACCACCTTGTGGGGTGAGTTCAAGCAATCATGATTGGAACCAAGTTACAAGTTATATACCACCGGCCGGTTCAGGTTGGCCAAGCACAAAGCCCGTGCCATCCAGGCCGTAGATATCAGGCCGGAAGTTGACGCGGCCATCTTCGGTTGCCCACGCCGTGAGATACATGAAGCGCACGTCTGGCGGGTTTTGCACCTCGGTCACCGAGTTCTCCTGTGAGGCAGTGATCATTTCAATCTGGGCCTCGTCAATACCGTCCTGGCCCTGCAGGATCCAGTCAACCACCTTGCTTACCTGATCAACCCGAACACAGCCTGAGCTTTCGTAACGGGCCATGCTGGCAAAATTTTCACGGTGCGGCGTATCATGCATGTAAACCATGAACTTGTTGGGAAAATTGATTTTCATGGTGGCAAGAGCGTTGTCGTCGCCCGGATCCTGACGGAACACATAGCGGTCAGGAGCCGTATTCATCCAGTCCACGGTGGAAGGGTCAATCTCGGGACCGTCCAGTCCATCAAGAACCCTGATCCCCAGCTTCTGGAAATAAGTAGGGTCTTTCAGGTATTTGGGAACGAGATCTCGCTCAACAATTGAGGCCGGTGCAGTCCAGAAAGGATTGAAGTTGATGTCGCTCACCTTGCTTTTCAGCATGGGGGTCGGGCGTTCGAGCTTTCCCGCAACCACGTTGTGGCGCGAATAGACTTTGCCGAATTCAACAGTTTCAAGCTGGGCAGAGGGGATATTTACCAGAATGTTCCGCGCACCCAGATCTTGCAAGTATTCACCCACACGGGGGTAGTTTTCACGCAACGTATAGAGCCGGGCCTGGGCGGTGATGTTCAGCTCCGCCCGGGTGCGGTCGTCAACTTTTCCAGATGCTGCAATGCCGTGATTGGCCTGAAAAGTGCGCAAGGCATCAACGATGTTTGAATCAAACATTTCGGGCTGGTCAACGGACAGGTCATCAAAAGGCAAGTAACCCTCGGTTACCAGGCGCTGGCGCAGCAGAACGACCTGTGCGCTTTTTTTGCCTTTTTCGAGCTTGCCTTTGTTCAAAGACGGCCAGCCGCCACCAGCAACGATTTCTTCATACATCTGGATGGCGCTTTCCAGCGCGCTGACGGAACCCAGGGTGATCATGGCCGACTCCTGACGGTCAACAATCACCTCGGTTTTCGTGGCAAGCTTGCCCATCATGGCGGTGTGAGGTGCCACGGATGTGATGGAGCCCGTGTAATCGGTGGTCTGTGCCCGCGCCACGGAGGCGGCAGCTGCTGTTACCAGGGCTGAAAGAACTGCACGACGTGTATATTGCTGAAACACCACTGGGAACCCCGAACCTAACAAACAGGAGGGGAGAATCCTCCATCTTGGTAAAGACCGTATTAAGTATTGGTGGCCGAATTAAGAAAGTTCGATCACTTCCCGGCGATATGGTAAATCCAGGAAATCTGGCGGGGGAGCACCGAAGCCTTCCGCCAGTTTTCGTCCGGAATGAACGGCGGCCGCGATGGTGCCGGGGCTATAGCAGTCACCGATGCGTGAGAATTCAGGCAAATTTTGAAACAATCCATCGTCCACGGATTTGGCTGTGACCAGAACGATTGAGCTGGCTTCGATCTTGTGTTGGCGCTCAGTGAAGACACAGCTCAGGGTCACATGGTCGGCAGCTACGCCATGGACAGCCAGATTGGCCATTATCACAACGCCGAGTTCCAGCATGCGGGTTTGAATCCTGGCCTGTTCGAGGGACGCCTTGGTGTAGGAGGATACGAGATAGGAAGGCGTGACCAGGGTCACATCATAACTTTCCTTGCGCAGGAGTTCGGCTAACACGCCACCCATGTAATAGTGGTCATCGTCATAGATTACGACGTTTTTGCCGAGGGGGCGGCGACCATTCAGGATATCGTCGGGCGTCAGCACGTCGGCGGCCGCATCAACGGGGATGGGTTTGGCATTGTGGCGGGCGACGCCGTCTCGGCGCCATGATGAACCGGTTGCAATCACAATATGGTCGGCACCGAACTCGGACAGGCTTTCGGGGGTCATTTCGCTTTCGAGGAAAAGCTCAACATTGGGCATTTTATGAATTTGACCCATGCGCCAGTCACGTACCCGGCCCCAGGCGGCAAGACCTGGCAATTTGCATTCACGGGCCACGCGCCCGCCCGCTTCGCTGCGCTTATCAGCCAGGGTTACCTTGTGGCCGCGCTGGCCCAGGGCGCGCGCTGCTTCAAGACCGGACGGTCCCGCTCCCACAATGAGGATGTTTTTGACGAGCCCTGCCGGCTTGATTTTTTCGGGGTGCCAACCACGCCGCCACTCTTCCCCCATGGAGGGATTCTGGGTGCAGCGAAGCGGTGACATGGTGTAATCGCCGGTCACACACACATTGCAGCCAATGCATTCACGGATATCATCAACTCTTCCCTCTTCAATTTTTTTGGGAAGGTAGGGATCAGCTATGGAAGGCCTGGCAGCGCCGATCATGTCCATGATGCCCTGCTTGATCACACGTACCATGGTGTCCGGCGAGGTGTAGCGGCCAACACCCACAACAGGTTTGGTGGTGAGCTTTTTGACGCCCTTGATATGGGGTTCCTGGAAACCTTCCTCGGAAAAGCGCGACGTTTGGCTGTCATTGGCCCAGCTGGATAGGGAAAGATCCCAAAGATCGGGAAGTTCGGCCATCATGCCAATGGCATCTTCCACTTCGGCAGGTTCGAGGCCGTCTGCGCCCATGAACTCGTTCATGGCAATGCGCACTGGAACGGCGCAGCGCTCGCCCACGGCGTCTTTTGTATCTTCGATCACTTCGCGCAGCAGGCGGGCACGGTTAGCGAGTGTGCCACCATACTCGTCGGAGCGCATGTTGGTGGCGCGGGAGAGAAAATGCTGGAAAATGCCAAGGCCGTGGCCCGCATAGACATAGACAAGG
>JANMKJ010000006.1:0-4012 GCA_031371945.1 Rhodobiaceae bacterium | reverse complement strand
AGCTTTGGCTGCGCCGTCATCAACTGCGGCATCGTTCCTGACAATCTCAAGGCCACCGAACGCGCGATCTTGCGCATGGCCAAGGCTGATGTGTTGATCCCCACTGGTGGTGCTTCGGTTGGTGATCACGACTTTATCCAGCTGGCGCTGAAGAACACAGGTGTCAAAATTGATTTCTGGAAAATTGCCCTGCGCCCCGGAAAGCCGTTCATGTATGGGTGCAAGGGCAAGCAGCATGTCATGGGTTTGCCGGGCAATCCAGTTTCAGCGCTGGTGTGCGCACGGCTTTTCCTCAAGCCGCTGCGTAATGCCATGCAGGGGTTGCCTGTGGATGACATTGCGACCCATGCGCGCCTCGGCGTTGCCATGGCGGCAAATGATGCCCGCCAGGACTATGTCAGGGCAAGGCTGGAGGTTTCGGCAGATGGTTCGCGCGTCGCGACGCCGTTCAACCGCCAGGACTCCTCCATGCAGCGCAGTTTTAGGGATGCCCATTGCCTCATAATCCGGCCTCCGAACGCAGCCGAGACACCGGCTGGCACACTTGTACCCATTCTCAACCTTGATTTTTAACTGTGACGGAAAGTAAACACTTGCAGAACTAAAGAGGAACCTGTATAGATGTTGTGGGTTTGTTCCGAATCCACACACTTTACAAGGGCTGTCACAGAATGCTTACCCGCAAACAACTTGAATTGCTGCTTTTCATCAATGAGCGTCTCAAGGAAGAAGGTGTTCCTCCCTCATTTGAAGAAATGAAGGATGCGTTGAATTTGCAGTCCAAGTCAGGGGTTCACAGGCTTATCGTGGCTCTCGAGGAGCGTGGGTTTTTGAAGCGCATGGCGAACCGCGCGCGGGCCCTTGAAATCATCAAGCTGCCTGAGTCTCATTCTCCGAGCTTGGCTTCCAGGAAGTCCGGCTTCTCGCCAAATGTCATTCAGGGCAGTCTGGGCAAGGTGAAACCAATGCCTGCCGCCAATGACGGTATTCCGCGCTCCGTGATGGTGCCTTTGATGGGCAAGATTGCCGCCGGTGTTCCCATTGCCGCCATTCAGGATCATACCCACAATATTTCAGTGCCGCCGGAAATGCTGGGCGGTGGTGAGCACTTTGCGCTTGAGGTCAAGGGTGACTCGATGATTGATGCCGGGATTTTTGATGGTGATACGGTACTCATCCGCAAGGGTGACAC
The DNA here is from genome assembly GCA_031371945.1 of Rhodobiaceae bacterium. GTDB lineage: Bacteria > Pseudomonadota > Alphaproteobacteria > Rhizobiales > Aestuariivirgaceae > Aestuariivirga. The sequence goes on along the minus strand of JANMKJ010000006.1, from coordinate 2,820 downwards.
GGCCAATAATGGTGAAATTATCGTGGCACTGATCGATGATGAGGAAGCCACACTCAAGCGGTTGCGCAAGAAGGGCGAGTCGGTTGCACTCGAAGCTGCCAACCCTGCCTACGAGACCCGTATTTTCGGACCTGATCGGGTTCAAGTGCAGGGACGCCTCGTGGGCCTGCTGCGAAAATACTGATTACTGCAGAATTTTGAAATCACCGACCGCGATGTTGCTGGCGCCATCGGGCCCGGCAATGCGTATCCACAGGGCCTTGCCCATGGCCCTGTCAGGAATGACAAAGGATTGTTTGCCCGGAGTGGTCTGCAGCGTGAAGCTTTGAATGGCAAGCCCGGCGGCGTTCATTTGACCCTCGGGCAGAACGGCTACATCGAGCTTGGTTGCGGCCTGGCCCGGCGTGCTTTGCGGTGGCGGCACATATTCAATGGTTGAAACCCTTTGGGATGTGGTGTCGGCAAAACTCACCAGGACATTCAGTTCCTGATCGGGGCTGGCAATCGACAGGCTGGTCGCAGGCTTTCCGTCGAACATGTCATCGAAGTGGTAGCGCAATTCAGAGCCATCCTTCAGCGCTGCGGCAAATGACGCGCCCTGCCCCAGGTCAACGGCATCAAGATTCACAGCGTCACTCTTGGCAACGGCCGCCGCCTCCGCGGGAGGCTGCACGACGGTTACTTGCACGGGCGGTGCCACAGGTGTGGCACCCGGCATCAGAACCTGCCAGGCGGTAATTGCAACGCCCGCAATGGCCGCGAAACTCGTGGCCAGCATGTGGACGCTCGTAAATTTAGACGGCTTAGGATTTGAGGATTGATGCCCCGGCATAGTGCGCCTGTGTCCCTAGTTCTTCTTCGATACGCAGCAACTGGTTATATTTCGCCAGCCGGTCAGAGCGTGCCAGCGAGCCTGTCTTGATCTGACCGCAGTTTGTGGCAACAGCAAGGTCGGCAATGGTCGAATCTTCGGTCTCGCCGGAACGGTGGCTCATCACCGCCGTGTAGCCCGCCTTGTGGGCCATTTCCACAGCCTCCAGGGTTTCGGTCAGCGAACCGATCTGGTTAACCTTTACCAGTATTGAATTGGCAATGTGCTCGGTAATGCCACGCTGCAGGCGGGTTGTGTTGGTGACGAAAAGATCGTCGCCCACCAATTGGTGGCTCTTGCCGATGAGGTCAGTGATCTGCTTCCAGCCATCCCAATCATCTTCTGACATGCCGTCTTCAATCGAAATGATAGGGAAGTCCTTGGCCAGCTTGGCCAGGTATTTGGCCTGCTCGGCAATCGTGCGTTTCTTGCCTTCGCCGGCATAATCATAGACGCCGTTCTTGAAAAACTCGGTGGCAGCGCAGTCGAGGCCAAGGTAGATTTCCTTGCCCGGCTTGTAACCCGCCTGTTCGATGGCTTTGTAGGCAAATTCAAGGGCCGCTTCGGCCGATGGCAGGTTGGGCGCAAAGCCGCCTTCATCGCCAACGTTGGTATTGTGGCCGGCCTTCTTGAGGGCGCCTTTCAACGTGTGGAAGACCTCGGCACCCATGCGCAGGGCCTCGCGGAATGTGGGTGCACCTACGGGCAGGATCATGAATTCCTGGAAGTCGATCGGGTTGTCGGCATGGGCACCGCCATTGATGATGTTCATCATGGGAACCGGCAGCGTACGCGCCGATGTGCCGCCCACATAACGGTACAAGGGCTGGCCACAGGTTTCAGCCGCAGCCTTGGCCACGGCAAGCGATACGCCCAGAATGGCGTTGGCGCCAAGACGTGCCTTGTTGGGCGTACCGTCGAGGGCAATCATGGCGCGGTCCACGGCAATCTGGTCTTCGGCATCCATGTCAATCAGGGTGTCAAAAATCTCGCCGTTGACGGCAGCCACCGCGTTCAGGACGCCCTTGCCGCCGTAGCGCTTCTTGTCGCCGTCACGCAGCTCCATGGCCTCGTGGGCACCGGTTGAAGCGCCCGATGGCACGGCGGCCCGGCCAAACGACCCGTCCTCCAGAATCACATCCACCTCAACCGTCGGGTTGCCGCGGCTATCGAGAATTTCGCGGGCTGTAACATCAAGAATGGCGGTCATGGGAGCTCTCCGAACGGGGTTTCGGTGGCGCTTATGGCGCGGAGCAATGGCGATTGCAAGGTGATTGAGGAGCGTACTTCACGTAGCCTTACCTGGCGTTCAATACAGATCCGCACGGTTAATTTCCAGGAAACCTTTCAGTTTGCATCTTTTTCACATAGTTTGAGAAAATGAAGACAGGCAACACATCTATTGTCGGAATTTGGAACATGCAGTGGAAACATCCAAATTCCATTCCTGGCCGAATGATGGTCGACACTCTGAACCAGCATAACGCTGAATTGATTTGTGTAACTGAGGGGCATGTAAATCAATTGCCCGGTGAATGGTACGTCTGTCCATCTCAAGCTAATCACGGTTATACTCCAGTTGATGAACAACGAAGGAAAGTGATTTTGTTTAGTCGTCGTCCATGGGTGAACGTCGACGCTTTTGGCAACGAAGAATTACCCCCCGGTCGGTTTGTTGCGGCAACTACGGTTACTTCACTTGGTTCGATACATTGCGTGGGCGTTTGTATTCCGTGGGCCGATGCACATGTGGTCACGGGCCTTAAGAACAAGGTTCGCTGGCAGGATCATAAGAAGTATTTGTCAGCGCTGCGCATGGTAGTTGCACAAATTCCTGACGACTCGTTGATCTTGGGGGACTTCAATCAACGTATTCCGAGGAAATACAATCCGCAGGAAACGGCCGAACTGTTGATGCAGGCACTAGGCGACCACTTTCAAATTGCAAC
>JANMKJ010000547.1:0-9647 GCA_031371945.1 Rhodobiaceae bacterium | reverse complement strand
GCATCATAGGACGTCTTCATCAGGTCGTGTCCGGCACAGGGGCCGGAGATCGCAAATTCAGTTTCCAGCGTAATGCGCCTGTTCATGGCACCGTCCACCACGGTTTTCCACACGCCATCCTGCCGCTTGATTTCAACAATCGAATGCCCGATGGCCATGTTGCAAAGTGCAACCTGATCCTTTGTCAATGCAGCACCCATGCCGTCTTCCTTGAGATTTTCGAACATGATGTTGGCGGATACATATTCGTTGTTGACGCACAACAGGCCGTGGTCGGAGCTGTTGGAACCCTTGGGCAGCGGCATGAACGCCACATAGTCGCAATTGTAGCCGAAGCGTTCAGCCTGCGTTGCTGCGTCGAGCTTGCCCACATCGAACGGCTCCTGTGAGGCCTTCATGGGATCTCCCCAGGCAACAACCGCATCAGCACGATAGCCCTCGGCAACCCGGTGCTTGTCATCGTAAACCCGTTTCAATTCTGAAAAGCCCAGACTTGATGAAACATCCTGCGCCACGGCTTCTCCTGAAAACAGGGATCCTACAAATCCGTGGGATGCTACGGCGCCCAGGCCGGCGCCACTTCCAAGAAGAAAGCCGCGCCGCGATACGCGCTCGGCAATGATCTGACGAATGGGGGGTTGTTGGGAATTGGTCTTACGCATTTTTGCCTCCTGGGGGAAATGAGGTTCGCAGTCCTAGTTCGGCTCTGTGACATCTCCATGAATGTTGGCAGGACGTGTCCTCCAGTCGGTTTGTACCGCCCGCAAACATTGACGAACGCCCCGTACATCCCTAACAACGCGCCATTCGCGTTTGAAATTGCACGTCTTTAGCCCCGAGTGACCATGATGACTGATCCCGTTCTAGCAGCTGCCGGCCTGGAAAGCCGGTCCTGGCCCTTTGAAGAGGCGCGCAAGTTGCTGGCGCGTGTGAAAAAGTCAAAAAAGCCAAAAACAGAGATCCTGTTTGAAACGGGCTATGGCCCGTCCGGCCTTCCCCATATCGGCACCTTCGGCGAAGTGGCCCGCACCACCATGGTGCGCCGCGCCTTTCAGACCATGTCGGATATTCCAACCAGGTTGCTGTGTTTTTCCGACGACATGGACGGCATGCGCAAAATTCCGGACAATGTGCCGGACCGCAGTTTCCTTGAACCGCATCTCCACAAGCCATTGACCTCGGTACCCAATCCTTTTGGCGGCAACTACGAAAGCTTCGGCCACCACAACAACGCTAGGTTGCGGCGTTTCCTTGATACGTTTGGCTTTGATTATGAATTCGCCAGTGCCACCGAATACTACAAGGCAGGCAAGTTCGATGCCATGCTCATCCGCGCTGCAGAACGGTTCGACGCCATCATGGCGGTGATGCTGCCAACGCTGGGCGAAGAACGCCAGGCGACCTACAGTCCGTTCCTGCCCATTTCACCCACCAGCGGCCGTGTACTCTATGTGCCGATGAAACATGTGGATGCGAGAAATGGCACGATCACGTTCGCCGATGAAGATGGCCGTGATACTACACTTCCCGTGACTGGCGGAAATGTGAAGCTGCAATGGAAGCCCGACTTCGGCATGCGCTGGGCCGCCCTTGATGTTGATTTTGAAATGTTCGGCAAGGACCATCAAACCAACGCCGTTGTCTACGATAAGATATGCGAAATTCTGGGAGGCACAGCACCTGAGCATTACGTCTATGAATTGTTCCTCGACGACAAGGGGCAGAAAATTTCGAAGTCCAAGGGCAACGGACTTACGATTGACGAATGGCTTACCTATGCGGATACGGACTCGCTTTCGCTTTACATGTACAACCGCCCGCGCGAGGCCAAGAAGCTTTACTTCGACGTTATCCCCCGTGCCGTCGATGAATACACCCAGTTCCAGAACGCCTATGGCAAGCAGGAGCTGAAGGACCGGCTGATGAATCCGTTGTGGCATATCCACGCCGGAAACCCGCCAGCACCTGAAGCAGGCGGGGTTACGTTCTCGCTGCTGCTCAATCTGGTGGCGGTGGCAAATACCGAGGATAAATCCGTGCTCTGGGCCTTTATCCAGCGCTATGCGCCTCAGGTTTCACCACAAACGAATCCGAGGCTTGATGCGCAGGTTGGCTTTGCCATCCGCTACTTCACTGATTTCGTGAAGCCCAACAAGACCTATCGCCCGCCAACTGCCGATGAGGCAAAGGCCCTTGAGGATTTGTCACAAGCTTTGGGAGAACTTCCCGAAGGCTCAACGCCGGAAGCCATCCAGCAGAAGGTCTATGACATTGGCCGCCGCGAACCCTACACCACCACCCAGAAGGATGGCTCGGTCGGCGTGGCGCAAACCTGGTTCAACATGCTGTACCAGGTTCTGCTGGGCGAAGAGCGTGGCCCGAGATTTGGTTCATTTGCCGCACTTTTCGGCCTGCACAATACTCGCACCTTGATTGGCCGGGCGCTGGCGGGCGAGCTTACTGGCTCGCCCAGATGATACGCGCCACCCAGTCAACATCTTTCATGTCCAAAGTCTTGGTGTCGTGATCTTTGTTGAATGATGCAAGTTCCAGTGTTTTTGCCGTTTGCCGTTGCATGATCTTGGCCATCACCTGGCCATCACCTGTCCGCACCACGACGCGGTCGCCCTTGCGCAAGGTGGCATTTGGCGAAACGATGATGGTGTCACCTTCCCGGTAGACGGGCAGCATGGAGTCGCCGGTAATTTCCAGGGCATAGGCGGCATTGTCAGTTACGCCTGGAACGTCGATTTCTTCCCAACCGTTGCCGGCGGGAAACCCCGAATCATCAAAAAATCCACCCTTGCCGGCCCGGGCAAAACCCAGCAGCGGAATCTGCTTCAGCCGTGGTGGTTGGCCCTTGCGGCCCGACAGCAGATCAGCAAATTCTTCCACCGATGCGCCCGATGCCAACAGCAGGTTGGCGAGACTCTCCGTGGTCGGCCAGCGTGGCCGCCCATCAGGTCCGTTGCGTTTCGAAGGATTGAAAGACGTAGGGTCAAGCCCCGACTTTTTCGCCAGGCCCGAAGCTGAATAACCATAGCGTTCCGCGATTGTGTCGATTGCGGCCCAAACCTGTTTGTGGCTGAACATTTTTACCTCGTTGCGTTGTTGATATTTAATCCTCTATAGGAACTAATGCCTCAATGCAAGTGGATTGTCCACAAACTTTTCGCTGGCTATGGTGCAGCGCAATTCAGCGAGGCTAAGATGACGACCCTGTACAAGATACTGTCCCGCCCGCAGTGGGAAAAGGCAAGGAGCGCTGGGGTTTTTGAAGGCTCGGAAGTGGATATCAGCGATGGCTTTATCCACCTTTCCTCTCCCCATCAGGTCCGCGAAACGGCTCAAAAGCACTTTTCCGGACAGACGGACTTGCTTCTGGTCTCAGTCCGAGCGGAAACTCTTGGGGAAACGCTGAAGTGGGAGGTGTCGCGCGGCGGCGCCTTGTTTCCCCACATCTATGGTACGCTGCCAATTGGCGCTGTAATTGAAGCAGTGGATCTCCCTTGGGAGGGTGGCTCCCATCACTTCCCAGAAGGATTGGCACAATGACCTTGGCAGGCCTTGGTTTCACGCTGGTGCGCCCTCTCCTTCATTCCATCGATGCTGAGTCAGCGCATCTCCTGACCATCAAGGCGCTGCAGGCTGGCCTGGGTGGAACGGCAAGGGCGGGCGCACCATCAAAACTCGCCATTCAACGCTTTGGCCTGAATTTTACCAATCCCCTCGGCCTTGCCGCAGGGTTCGACAAGAATGCTGAAGTTCCTGATGCCATGCTGGCGCAGGGTTTTGGTTTCGTCGAGGTGGGAACCGTTACACCCAAACCGCAGGAAGGAAATCCAAGGCCCCGCCTTTTCAGGCTGAGCGAGGATCGTGCCGTCATCAATCGTATGGGCTTCAACAATGAAGGCCACGCGGCCGTCCTTGCCAGGCTGCAGCGTCGCATGCGCACCGGTGCAATCATTGGCGTCAACATTGGTGCCAACAAAACCACACCCGATCGCATTGCGGATTATGTGGCGGGAATCGCCGCCTTTTCAAGTGTCGCAAGTTACTTCACCGTGAACATTTCCTCGCCGAACACACCCGGATTGCGCAATCTCCAATCAGCTTCGCAACTGCAGCCACTGCTGCAGCGATTGAATGAGGCGCGGCACAGCCAACAGAACCGTGTTCCCATGTTGCTGAAAATTGCCCCTGACCTCGAACTTTCCGAAATGCAGGAGATTGCCGCCTGCTGCTCCAATTCCGCCGTCGATGGCGTGATTATCTCCAACACAACACTGGCAAGGCCCCATCTCATTTCTGCAAATGGAGATGAAACGGGCGGACTGTCGGGAGCGCCACTGTATGACGCCTCAACTTTTCAGTTGGCCAGGTTCTACCAGCTGTCGGACGGCAAAATTCCGTTGGTAGGTGTGGGCGGAATTTCAAATGCCGAACAGGCCTGGGCCAAGATCTGCGCTGGTGCATCCCTGCTGCAATTATATTCAGCTCTGGTTTTCAAAGGCCCTGCACTCGTCCGCGAAATCATCGAGGGGCTCACCAGAAAACTCGAGATCCACAAATTGGCAAGCCTAGAGGACGCCATTGGACGCGATGCTGATAATCCATATTACCAGAGCCCCGCCGGCAAATAACGGGTGAATATTTCCCCGGACACACCCTTCTCCTGCAATCGGTCAAGCGCGTAGTCCAGGCCATGGACCAGGTCCTGGTCATCCCGGCGTGTGAGGAATGACAGGTTGCGGCTGAAGAATTCCCGGTCAACATAAGCCCCATCCAAGGTTTTGCAGCATCCCCGTGAGGCGCTGCCCGAAAGCCAATAGATAATCCGCAAGTCGTCGCCAAACAGCGTTTCAATTGTCCCGCTGCGCAGGGCTGCAAACATTTCTGCCTCTGTCGGGAACGGCGTCAACGTCGAGCGCGAATAATATTTCTCCAGCCATGCCCCATGGCTGGTGCTGGCAACATAACCGATGCGCTTACCAGCAAGGCTGCGCACATCGCTACTGCGCAATTGGCTTCCCATGGCAAACGCAAACCGTCCCAGCGACCAGAAATAGGGGCGCGTCATGGCAGTACGTTTTAACAGCGCCTCATCAATTTTCAGGCCAGAAACGATCACATCACCTTCCCGGTTGAGGAGAGCCGGCAACAACTGGTCAAAGCTCTTGGGCTCCACCACGCATTTGACCTTCAGATAAGAGCAGGCAGCCAACGCCAGATCGACCGAAACTCCGGAGGCTTTTGCATCCGCGGCCTCATAGGTGAAAGGAGGAAAATCTTTTTCCATCAGGAGCCGGATGGTGCGAGAGCTAAGGTCCTGAGTGGGCTTCAACGCTCCATCCGCGTGGCGAAACACCGGAAGCGTTGCAATGGGCGAATCTTCGGCCCGACTGTCTCGGGATACAATCATAGATAGAAACAAAAAAGTGAAACACACGCACCACATAGTTGTGGTTCGCGCAGAGGTGGGTTTTACTAAACCTATTGGGGCAGACATGTTCCATCCGGGGGGCAGTATTTGAGTATTCTAGGGTTGCATCAGCGCACGTTTCCGAACTCGAGTTCGCCAAAAAGCTCCGATGCAAGAGTTAAGTTAGACCTAGAATACCAACCTGTCTTGCCCCTTTTGTCGAAGACACGATTTCTCGAAGCTCTGAGGCGGGTTCCGGCTTGCGATATCATGCAGGTCTTGCAAAGGCGGGTGGTGCCCATTGCCAGCCTTCCAGGTCTTGTACTCTATGCCAGTTGTGGCAAGCGCGGCCGTGACTACGCCAGGCAGCAAAAGCTGAAACTTGTGGCCCATATCAACCCTGCAGAGTTCCACACGGTTATCCGTCAGGCATGGGGGACGATGCTGGTGCGCAGCGCACCATGCGGCACAGCCGTAGCAATCCACAATTTTCTGCCAGAACCCGTGTCACTGCCGGTCAGGCGCTGGCGTTGATGACTTTCGTCACTTGCATTGTGGCCGGCCTGCTCGTTCTACCCCTCCCACTAGCTTGGACTATAGCCAGTGCTTTTGTAGCGTTATTTTTCTTGTCGGTTGTCACCTTGCGACTGTTCTGTGCCCTGCCGGCTGCCCAGACCCGCAAGGAGCCCCCTCGCAAACTGAGTGACGTGGAACTGCCGGTCTATACCGTACTCGTACCGGTATTCCGCGAAGTGGCGGTCTTGCACCAGCTGATCGCAGCACTTATGGCCCTGAATTATCCCCGAGAAAAACTTGACATAAAAATCATCATTGAAGAATGCGATACCTCAATGCGTCGGGCGCTCCAGGAGTTTGACTTACAAGATCATATTGAAATCATCGTTGTGCCACCGGGCAAGCCGCAAACCAAACCACGCGCCCTCAACTATGCGCTGCAGTTTGCGCGTGGTGAGCTGCTCACAATTTACGATGCCGAAGACATTCCCGAACCCAACCAGTTGCGTATTGCCGCCGCAAAGTTTCATGCAGCCAACGACCGCCTTGCCTGCCTGCAAGCCCATCTGGTGTCGTACAACCCGAACGAAAATTGGTTGGCCCGGCAGTTTACGACTGAGTATGCCGTCCTGTTCGGGCTTGTGCTGCCCGCCCTTGCGGCCAAAGGTTTGCCACTGGCCCTCGGTGGTACTTCCAATCATTTTCGTATCGACATCCTGCGAAGGGTAGGTGCCTGGGATCCCTTCAACGTCACAGAGGATGCCGACCTCGGCTTTCGATTGGCGCGACTGGGCTACGAAACGGATGTAGTTGGCAGCTATACCTTTGAAGAAGCCAATCTGCACTTCATGAACTGGATAAACCAGCGCGCTCGGTGGTTGAAGGGTTTCCTCCAAACCTGGCTGGTTCATATGCGCAGCCCGGTCAAGACGATGCGCGAACTTGGACCCGGCGGATTCTGGGTGCTGCAATGCTGCACAATCGGCGTATTCATGTCAGCATTGCTGCATCCATTTCTGGCAATTCTCTCAGCCTACCTGTTCATCACCAGTCCATCTCCTGCCGCAGATCTGTCATTCTGGGTTACCCTGCAAGGCGGCGTAAATCTGGCAGTTTTCGTTTCTGGCTATGGTGTGACGATGTTTGCCGCCAACAGGGCGTTGCTCAAGGTCGGCCTGCGGAACTGGCAATCAACCATAGCCACAATGCCCCTTTACTGGATGCTCATGTCGATCGCTGCTTGGCTAGCGCTTTGGCAATTTATTGTGGCACCGTTTGTGTGGAACAAGACCGAGCATGGCCTCTCGAAACTGCAATCAGGCTAGTGGCCACCGCCACCGGTGCCCGATGCTGGCTTCTGCATCAGTGGCAACATCACGATGATGCCGAGGAACAGGAATGTGAGTAGGTAGAACACGTCGGCAATTGCCATGGTCATCGCCTGCGTCCGCACCAAGCCTGCAAGCCGTGACAGGGCAGCATTTCCGGCATCGGCACCAAGTTGTGAAAGTGCGGCGGTCATATTGGCAAGGGTGTCCTCTGCCTGTGTCCGGCCCCAGGATACCTGTTCATGCAGGCGCGCAAGATGCAGGTCCATGCGGTCATTCAGAACTGTGTTGATAACGGCCAGGCCCACCGCACCGCCAAGATTACGTGTCAGGTTGAACAGCCCCGAGGCGCCACGCAACTGCACCGGTGAAAGCGTGCCAAGCGAAACGTTGGTAATCGTCACCATGCACAGCATAAGTGACACACCGCGCAGGATTTGCGGAACCAGCAGTTCGGAAAAGCTCCAGTCCGACGTAATGAATGACGCCTGCCAGGTGCCAAGAGCAAAGCCCGCAAAACCCAGGCCCACCATGATGCGAGGGTCGAGCTTTGCTGAAATCCTGCCAGCAACAGGTGCCGTCAGGAACATGGCAACACCGGTTACAAACATGGTTTCACCGATCATCAGGGCTGAATAGTGATGCACGCGCGCAAGATAGACGGGGTACAGGTATGTAAGGCCATAGAGCCCGATGCCCATGGTGAACGAGAAGATCGAACCCGACGTGAAATTGCGGTTCCTGAATGCGGTGAAGTCGACCAGTGGAAATTTTGAAGTGGCCATTCGCCAGAAAAATGCTGCACCCGAGGCAATGCAAGTGAGTGTCAGGGTAATAATCAATTGGCTGTCAAACCAATCGTCGCTTGGGCCTTCTTCCAACGTGTATTCAAGAGTGCCAAGGAACACGGCGAGCAATGCCAGGCCCAACCAGTCAAAATTCCATGCAAGTTTTAGGTCCGGCTTGTCGAAATCCACCAGGAACCACGTGCCAATGGCAACGGCAATGCCAGGGATGATGTTGATGAGAAACAGCCACTGCCACGAAAACAGGTCCGTGAGATAGCCACCAACCGTTGGTCCTATGGTCGGGGCCAGTGTGGCAATCAAGCCAATGAGCGGCGTGATGATAACCCGCTTGTCGGCTGGGAAAATGCTAAAGGTCACGGCAAAAACCGTCGGGATCATGGCTCCGCCAATGAAGCCCTGCAAGGCCCGCCATACCATCATCTCGTTGATCGAACTCGACATGGCGCACATGAAACTCATGAGCGTGAAGCCTATGGCCGAAGCGGTGAAGAGATACCGCGTGGAGAATATGCGGGTAAGGGTGCCGGAAAGTGGAATCATCACCACTTCGGCAATCAGGTAACTCGTCTGCACCCAGGAGATTTCATCGGCACTGGCTGATATGCCGGCTTGGATTTCGGCCAGCGACGACGACACGATCTGGATGTCGAGGATCGCCATGAACATGCCAAAGACCATGAACAGGAATGCCGCGAGATGCCGCTTGTTGAAGCCTGCCGTGGCAGGAGGCTGCATGGCGGCCGATATGGTGGATGCGCTAGCCATGGGGATTAATTCTGGGCCGTTCCTGTGTCGCGGGTATCCAGTGTGACTGTTACGGAAAGGCCAGGTTTCAGGGTTTCAGCAAGTTCAGCTGGCACGGAAATCCTGACTGGCACGCGCTGGGTGATCTTGGTAAAATTGCCCGTGGCATTTTCGGGTGGCAGCAACGAGAACTCGGCACCCGATGCAGGTGAGAGGCTCATCACATGGCCTTCATAGGTCTTACCATCGAAGGCATCAACCCTGATCTCGGCCTTCTGGCCTTGATGCAGAGACGCAATCTGCGTTTCCTTGAAGTTGGCTTCAATGAAGGCACCATTGCTGGGCAGGAGCGCCATCAGACGGGTACCGGCCTGCACAAACTGGCCCGGCTCCACCGCACGGTTAGCCACAATGCCATCAAATGGCGCACGAATTTCCGTAAACGAAAGATCACGTTGAACCTTTGTCAATGCGGTGTTCATTTCATCAAGCGAACGCGTTGCCTCAACCCGGGAAGCGGCAATCACATTGATCTGGGCCTGGGCCGCAGTGACACCCGCCTGGGCTTCGCTGATGGAAGCAAGGGCCGTGTCATGCCGCAGTTTTGCGTCATCCAATGACTGCAGGCTGGCAATGTTCTGGTTGGCCAGCTTGGTTGACCGCGCCATATCGGCGGCGGCATTCTTTTCTTCCGCTTCGGCCCGCACCAGGCGAGCATTGGCCGCTGCAATCTGGGCATTTTGCGCATCAATCTGTGATGCAAATCCCGCAATCACCGACCTCTGTGTTTCAATCCGGCCAATTTCGGCTTGCACCGCCAATTTGTAA
>JANMKJ010000461.1:0-5200 GCA_031371945.1 Rhodobiaceae bacterium | reverse complement strand
TGCCAAACTGGCGGAGCATCCGCTGGTTGGCGAGGCCCGCGGTGTAGGCCTCATCGGTGCGCTGGAAGTGGTGGCCGACAAGAAAACCAAACGCGCCTTTGATCCCAAGAAAACAGTTGGTGCCACATGCGTGAATTTCCTTCAGGGCCTTGGCGTGATCAACCGCGCCATGGGGGATTCGATTGCCTTCTGCCCGCCGCTGATCATTACCACTGAACAGATCCACGAACTTTTTGACATTGTGGAAGTTGCCCTGAACATGACGGAAGCGTGGGTGGTGCGCGAGAACCTGCGGGGCTAGTTCCCCATTTGCGCCCGGTGCAGCAGGAAATGATCCGCCAGCACCAGCGCCATCATCGCCTCGGCCACGGGCACGCCGCGAATGCCGACACAGGGGTCGTGACGGCCCTTGGTGACGATATCGGTGTTGGTGCCTTGGGCCGTAATCGTTTGGCGGGAGTTCAGGATTGATGACGTAGGCTTGATGGCCAGGCGCACGACCACGTCCTGGCCGGATGAAATGCCCCCCAGAATGCCACCGGCGTGATTTGACAGGAATTCGGGCTTGCCATGGCGCATGCGAATTTCATCGGCGTTTTGCTCACCAGTGAAGGATGCCGCTTCAAACCCGGCGCCGATTTCCACGCCCTTGACCGCATTGATGCCCATCATGGCGCCAGCCAGGTCCTGGTCCAGTTTGGCATAGATCGGAGCACCCCATCCCGCCGGAACGCCGGATGCGGTAACTTCGATGACGGCGCCGCAGGAGGAACCTGCCTTGCGGATCTTGTCGAGATAATCTTCAAAGAATATGGCGGCCTTGGCATCGGGGCAGAAGAACGGGTTGTTATGAACCTCGGCCCAATCCCAATTCTTCCGGTCAATCTTGTGCGGACCCATTTGTACAAGGCAGCCACGAATGACAACCTCGGGAATGATCTTGCGGGCGACGGCACCGGCCGCCACGCGCGACGCGGTTTCACGGGCCGACGACCTTCCGCCACCGCGGTAATCCCGGAGGCCATACTTGGCCTGGTAGGTGAGGTCCGCATGGCCGGGGCGAAATTTGTCGCGAATTTCGGTATAATCTTTTGAACGCTGGTCGACATTTTCAATGAGCAGCATGATGGGGGTGCCGGTGGTGACCTGGCCACCCGTCCGGTCGTCTTCAAAAACACCCGAAAGAATTTTAACCGCGTCGGGTTCCTGACGCTGGGTGGTGAAACGGTTCTGGCCGGGTTTGCGCTTGTCTAGAAACCCCTGAATGTCGGCGTCAGTCAGCCTTATTCCGGGAGGGCAGCCATCCACAACGCAGCCGATGGCCGGCCCATGACTTTCGCCAAAAGTTGTCATGCGCAGGAGATGGCCGAATGTGTTGTGTGACATGGAATTGTTCTAGGCTGGCAACGGCGTTCCGTCAAACCACTCGGCCTTGCCCTGGTAAATCTTGCAAAAGCGGCCCTGATGCATGCGAATTCCTACAAGCTCGCGCGCTGTCAGGTTGGTGAGGTAGCCAATGAGGCAGCGTCCCAGTGCGCCGTGGGAGACCACAATAGTTGGGTCCTGAATGCCGGAGAGCCAGTGCTGCAAGCGCTCCTGGCCATCCTGGTAGCTTTCGCCACCCTCCGGGCGCCAGGTGTAACGGGTTTCGGGATCGGCTGGATAAATCGGTGATGCTTTCAATTCCCAGAACAGTTTTCCCTCCCACACGCCAAAGCCAAGTTCCTGGAGAGAGGGTGAAATTGCAATATGGCTTTGCGGCAACGACAGTGCATCACCAATGTAGGCCATGGTCTGGCGCGTGCGGGTGAGAGGGCTTACGGCAAAACGACACTCGTGGGTGACTTCCGGATGGGCGACGAAGGCACGGGCCACGTTTCTCGCCTGAACATGGCCGGTATCATTCAGGGGAATGTCGGTCCAGCCCTGGATGAGGCCCAAACGATTCCATTCGGTTTCGCCGTGGCGGACAAAATATATCGGGGGTCGTTCGTCACTCACTCTGGCTGGCAACGCTCATGTCTGGTGCAGTTGGGTTTTTCATGCCGACAATATGATAGCCCGAATCCACGTGGTGGATTTCGCCGGTAACACCGCGGGAAAGATCCGACAGGAGATAGAAGCCGCTGTCTCCCACCTCTTCAGTGGTAACCGTGCGACGCAGCGGTGAATTGTATTCGTTCCACTTCAATATGTAGCGGAAGTCGCCGATGCCCGAGGCGGCCAATGTCTTGATGGGGCCAGCGGATATGGCGTTGACGCGGATATTCTTCGGGCCGAGATCGGCCGCCATGTAGCGCACGGAAGCTTCGAGGGCGGCCTTGGCAACGCCCATGACATTATAGTGAGGCATCCACTTTTCGGCACCGTAATAGGTGAGCGTCAGCAAGGAGCCGCCATCGGTCATCAATTTCTCGGCGCGCTGGGCCACGGCGGTGAAGCTGTAGCATGAGATGAACATGGTCTTGGTGAAGTTATCGGCGGTGGTATCCACGTAGCGGCCAGTCAGTTCATCCTTGTCGGAAAATGCAATGGCATGAACGACGAAGTCGAGTTTGCCCCAGGCTTTTTCGATGGCGGCAAAAGTTGCATCAATTGACGCCATGTCAGTGACATCACAGGGCACTACAAGCTTGGCACCAATTTCCGCTGCCAAGGGTTCGACGCGCTTCTTGATGGCGTCCCCCTGATAGGTGAATGCCAATTCGGCGCCATGCCTCGCACAGGCCTGTGCTATGCCCCAGGCGATTGAGCGATTATTGGCAACGCCCATGATGAGCCCCCGTTTGCCTGCCATCAAGCCTTTGATATCACTCATAATTATTCCTGAATTTCCCGCCTGCGGCATGATTTCCGCCGTTGCCTCGTTATTTGGCACAGTTGGCAGGGGAATGAAAGGGTAAGCCATCGGCCAAAATGGGCCACGACTTGATGGGCGTTATGGTCTAATTCTCAAGTCCGGCCGTACCTTATGGCCTTCAACAAGACTGGTTAGTTCAAATGAGCCTGAAAGACATGTCCACCCTGACTGCCGCGTTTGGATTTACCGAACGCAACGATCCCTTTGGGCTTTTCCAGGAGTGGCTGGCGGATGCGGTGAAATCCGAACCCAACGATCCTAATGCCATGTCACTTGCCACCGTGGATGAAGAAGGTTTGCCGGACGTTCGCATGGTGTTGCTGAAGGATGCCGATGAGCGGGGCTTTGTGTTTTATACAAACTATGAAAGCCAAAAGGGCCAGGAGATTCTTGGCACGCTGAAAGCAGCCCTTGTGTTCCACTGGAAATCCTTGCGCCGCCAGGTTCGCGTGCGGGGCATAGTCGAGCAGGTCACCGACGCTGAAGCCGATGCCTACTTCGCCTCGCGGCCAAAGCAGAGCCAGATTGGCGCCTGGGCTTCCCAGCAATCACGGCCGCTGGAAGGACGGTTTGCCCTGGAAGCATCCGTTGCGCTGTATGCCACCAAATACGCCATCGGAAATGTGCCGCGCCCGCCCCAGTGGTCCGGATTTCGCATCAAGCCCCTGGCGATTGAATTCTGGCATGACAGGCCTTTCCGCCTGCACGACCGCATCGTGTTTCGCAGGCCCGATGCCAGTAGCTCATGGACCAAGACGAGGCTATATCCTTAATTCTTAATGTACATCTATTGTATTGACAAATAGTGTATATTCAATTAGTTATGCCCTATGAAAAGCCTTGATTTCAGGTGGAATGAGGAAAAGAATCAATTGCTGAAGCAAACGCGAAATGTTTCGTTTGAATCAGTGGTTGCAGCCAGTGAAAATGATCTCGTCTTGGATGACATCGCACATCCGACTCGCCCGAACCAACGCATTCTAATTGTTAGTGTCGATGGATATGTCTACGCAGCTCCCTATGTAAGAGAAGGCAACGTAATATTTTTAAAAACAGTTTACCCAAATCGAGATTTTCACGAAAAGTATAAGGTGAAACCATGAGCAACGTAAAACAGATTGAATTCGATCCGCCATACTTGGACGATGAAGAACGGGAAATTATTGAGGCTATGAAGCGTGGTGAATATGTGAGTGCGCCCGATTTGGCCGAGCGGAAAAAAGAATTCAAGCAGGCTGCTGCCAATACGATGAAGAAAAAACCCATTACGGTGCGCATTCAGCAGCAGGATATCGAACGCATCAAAGTAAAGGCCATGGAACAGGGCATTCCCTATCAAACGCTCGTCTCATCCATCTTGCATCGCTATGCAAAAGGTACGCTCAAGGAAGTGGTATAGGATCTAGTGACCCAGGTTCTGGAATCCGAGCGCAAGACACTTATCCTCACCGGTGCTTCACGGGGTATCGGGCATGCCACCGTCAAGCGGTTTTCGACGGCCGGATGGCGGGTGATTTCCTGTTCGCGGCATCCGTTTCCAGATGATTGCCCGTGGGACGCAGGGCCGGACGATCACATCCAGGTCGACCTGGCGGATTCGCGTGATACGGCGCGGGCAATCCTGCTGATGAAGGAAAAGCTCCGGGCCCAAGGTTCAAAGCTGCATGCGCTTGTCAACAACGCAGCGATCAGCCCCAAGAAAGATGGCGGGGCACGGCTCAACACAATTGAGACTGAGGAGATGGACTGGAAAAAAGTATTCCAGGTGAATTTCTTTGCACCCATCATGCTGGCGCGCGGGCTGATTGATGAGCTGGATGCGGCCAAAGGTGCGGTTGTCAATGTGACGTCGATTGCAGGATCAAGGGTGCACCCTTTTGCCGGTGCCGCATACTCCACTTCGAAGGCAGCACTTGCCTCACTGACGCGTGAGATGGCAGCGGATTTCGGGCCACTGGGCGTGCGCGTCAATTCAATCTCGCCCGGCGAGATCGAAACCTCCATACTTTCTCCGGGCACGGAAAAAATCATTCCCCAAATTCCACAGCGGCGCCTGGGGCAACCGGAAGAAGTGGCAAAGGCCATCTATTTCCTGTGTACGGACAGTTCCAGCTACGTGACGGGGGCTGAACTCCATATCAATGGCGGGCAGCATGTCTGACGGTTCAAATTCGAAACCGTCCATCCGCACACGCATCGTTCAGGCTGGTCACTTCATTGACGCAGAGACCGGTGCGGTGGTGCCAAGCATCCAGCCCTCCACCACATTTGCGCGCAATGAGGATTACAGCCTCATTGGCAAATACATTTACGGCCGCAATGGTTCGCCAACGGTGGAAC
>JANMKJ010000454.1:0-7764 GCA_031371945.1 Rhodobiaceae bacterium | reverse complement strand
TGTTACAGATCAACAACCTTACCTTCCGAATCGGCGGCCGGCTCCTGCTTGAGGGAGCGTCCGCGTCGCTCCCTGACGGCCACAAGGTAGGCCTGGTCGGTCGCAACGGCACGGGAAAGTCTACGCTTTTAAAGCTTATTCTAGGTGACCTCACGCCTGAATCCGGTTCGGCCAGCGTGCCGAAGAACGCCCGCATTGGTACCGTGGCACAGGAAGCTCCTGGCGGTTCTGAAAGCCTGTTGGAAACAGTCATGGCCGGCGACCTGGAAAGGGATGCACTTTTGCGGGAGGCAGAAACTGCTTCTGACCCGCACCGCATTGCGGAAATTCAAATTCGGCTGGCAGATATCAATGCCCATTCTGCTCCTGCGCGGGCTGCCATCATTCTTGCGGGTTTGGGTTTCGACGAGGCGACCCAGAATGGCCCCTGCTCTGCCCTGTCGGGTGGATGGCGCATGCGCGTGGCCCTGGCGGCCGCACTCTTTGGCCAGCCCGATGTCTTGCTGCTGGACGAGCCTACAAACTATCTCGATCTTGAAGGCACGATCTGGCTCAAGAGTTACATACGCGATTACCCGCACACCATCTTGCTGGTGAGTCATGACCGTGACCTGCTCAATGACGCGGTGGATTCAATCCTGCATTTGGACCAGGGCAAGCTCACAATCTACGTTGGCAACTATAATAATTTTGAACGCCAGCGACGTGAAAAGCAGGCCCTGACGGCAAAAATGAAAAAGAAGCAGGAAGAACAGCGCGACCATATGCAGGCGTTTGTTGACCGCTTCAAGGCCAAGGCCTCGAAGGCCAAACAGGCGCAGAGCCGCATGAAGGCATTGGCAAAACTGGAGCCTATTGCCGAAATTGTTGAAAACCGCGTGGCACCTTTCTTCTTTCCCAATCCTGAAAAGGCTATTGCACCGCCTCTGGTCCGTTGGGACAAGGCCGCGGTGGGATATGGCGGTGAAAAGCCAGTCCTCAAGAATATCACATTGCGCATGGACCCCGATGACCGCATTGCGCTGCTGGGCTCAAATGGCAATGGCAAGTCGACGTTTGCAAAACTGCTATGCGGCAAGCTGCAGGTTTCAGATGGTGAAATGAAACATCCGCCGCGCATCACGATGGGCTATTTTGCGCAGCACCAGCTTGACGAACTTTCAGAAGACCTAACGCCTTACGAATACATCACCCAACTCATGCCTGATGCCACGGTTTCACAACGCCGTGCGAAGATTGGGGCTGCCGGGTTTGGTGCCAATTTGGCGGATTCAAAATGCTCCGTCCTGTCTGGTGGCGAAAAAGCCCGGCTGCTGTTCATGCTGGCGGCCTTCCATGGTCCGCACGTGCTCATACTCGACGAACCCACCAACCATCTTGATGTTGACAGCCGCGAAGCGCTGATCATGGCAATCAATGACTACGAAGGCGCAGTCGTTCTCATTAGCCATGACCGCCATATCATCGAAACCTGTGTTGATACGCTGTGGCTGGTGCGGGACGGCACGGTGAAGGTGTTCGATGGTGATATGGACGAATACACTGATATTGTATTGGGCAAGGCACCATCGCCAAACAAGAAAGCCGAAAAGGTTGCCGTTGCACCTGTGGTTAGAAGCCCGCAGAAGCTCATGACGCCCGTTTTAAAGAAGAAGATTCAAGAGCAGGACCTCAAGATACTGAAGATAAAAGACAAAATCATCCTGCTTGAACAGGCGCTCGCGGATCATACGATTTACGAACAGGAGCCCAAAAAAGCTGCTGATTTCGCCAGGTTGCGCAGCAAGTTTGAAACCCAGCTCGAGCAGGAAGAAAACCACTGGCTCGAACTCCACGAGGGAACGCTGAATGCCTGACCTCACCAGGAGTTGGTTCGGATACTTAAGCCTGGTGGTTTTTGTGGCGGCCTATCTCCTGGTGATTTTGGAAGAAACCACCAAACTGCGAAAATCCAAACCCGTGCTTCTGGCAGCGGGTTTGATTTGGGCGCTCATTGGCATGGCTTACACCGCGGCCGGGTTGGGAGATAAAGCCGAACTGGCTGCACAACACGTGATAGCAGAGTATGGCGAGTTGTTCCTGTTTCTGCTGGTTGCCATTACCTACGTCAACACATTGGAAGAGCGCAGGATATTCGAAGTGCTGCGTGTCTGGTTGACCAGCAAGGGATTTTCATACCGCAGCCTGTTCTGGATTACCGGGATCTTCGCATTTTTCCTGTCTGCGGTTCTGGACAATCTTACGACTGCCCTGATCATGGGTGCTGTTGTGCTGGCGGTTGGCACGAAATCGCCGCGCTTCATGGCGGTTTCCTGCATCAGCATTGTAGTTGCCGCAAATGCCGGCGGAGCGTTCTCGCCGTTTGGCGACATTACAACCTTGATGGTTTGGCAAAAGGGCAAGCTCAGCTTCTTTGAATTTTTTGTCCTGTTCATACCGTCCGCCGTGAACTGGCTGGTTCCGGCACTCATCATGCAGTTTGCCATTCCCAAATCCAGGCCAGATGCAGCGGTTGAAAATGTACGAGCAAAGCCGGGCGCCAATGGCGTGATCATCCTCTTTGCGCTGACAATTGCAACGGCGGTTGCCTTCCGCAATTTCCTTCACTTGCCACCTGCCCTCGGCATGATGCTGGGCTTGGGTTATTTGCAGGTATGGTCATATTTCCTGCAGCGCAAGGGGACGCGGGTACGCGACAGCGAAATGGTGCTGAACTCCTTCAAGCAAATTGAAAGAGTTGAGTGGGACACGATGCTGTTTTTCTTCGGCATCATCTTTGCCGTAGGCGGGTTGGGAGTTTTGGGTTACCTCGCAGCGGCCAGCCAATTCCTGTACGTGGGGCTTGGCCACACCACTGCGAATATTTCAATCGGCGTGTTATCGGCAATTGTAGACAACATTCCGTTGATGTTTGCTGTTCTAACCATGGATCCTGCCATGAGTGACGGGCAATGGCTGCTTGCCACACTTACAACAGGTGTAGGTGGCAGCCTGCTATCTGTGGGCTCAGCAGCAGGTGTTGCACTCATGGGACAAGCGCGCGACCGTTACACCTTCGTGAGCCATTTGAAATGGAGTTGGGCGATTGCATTGGGATATGCTGCGAGTATTCTCGCGCATATGTACATCAACCGGGCGCTCTTCTGAACATGGATCACCAATCCAGCCTCATTCGCTTTATTCATCATGAGGCAACAGCCGGGTTGATCCTGGTACTGGCTGCTGCTGCTGCGCTCATTTTTACAAATGTGGGCTATGCCGATGCCTACAACCATTTTCTCGAACTACCCGTATCGGTGCATATCGGTTCTATAGGACTCGATAAGCACCTCATTCACTGGATCAACGATGGTCTCATGGCGATTTTCTTTTTCCTTGTGGGTCTGGAAATCAAGCGTGAAGTGCTGGAAGGCAATCTTTCGTCGCGTGAGCAGATCACACTCCCAGCCGTTGGAGCAATTGGTGGCATGCTGGTCCCTGCCCTGATCTATGCCTTCTTCAATTGGGGAAATCCGGCGACGATTGGCGGGTGGGCAATTCCTGCAGCCACCGACATCGCCTTTGCCTTGGGTGCCTTGGCATTGGTGGGATCACGGGTTCCGCTATCTTTGAAGGTATTCCTGCTTACGCTTGCTACGCTTGATGACTTGGGTGCCATCGTCATTATCGCGATATTTTACACGACTGACCTGTCGTTGCTGGGCCTTGCCCTTGCGTCGATCGTCCTGCTTGGATTGATTGGCCTCAACCGGTTTCGCGTCGACCGAACAGCGCCCTATGTTTTTCTTGGTGTTGTCATGTGGGCGTGCGTCCTGCAATCGGGCGTGCATGCGACATTGGCTGGTGTGGCAGTTGCCCTCACAATTCCCCTCAAGCGACGGGATGGATCGGATTTTATCCACGCGCTGGAAGAAGGCCTGCACCCTTACGTGAAGTTTCTCATACTTCCACTCTTTGCCTTCGCCAATGCGGGCATACCGCTTTCCGGATTTTCGCTTGCCACATTCACGGAAAGCTTGCCGTTGGGTATCACGGCAGGCCTCGTCGTCGGCAAACCAGTTGGCATTGTCCTGGCCGTTGCCTGCTGCGTGTTGGCTGGATTTGCCAAACTACCGGAGCGCGCCACTTGGCCCGACATGGCGGGCGTCGGTTGCCTGGCGGGCATAGGCTTTACCATGAGCCTGTTCATTGGAACCCTGGCTTTTAGCGATGCTGGACAAATAGATGCTGTTCGCCTTGGGGTGATAGCCGGTTCGATAGTGTCAACGCTTCTGGGGTTGGGTGTGTTGTTGGTGGGGTCTCGCCGGATCTAATCAATCCGAAGTTTTGGACTTGTTCACCCAGCGGTGGTTTTCATCCTGCTGAAAGTAGGAAATTTCATGACCCAGTGATTTGAAGCGTTTCCAGTCTTCGCGGGCGCGCGTGACCGCAGCATCACTATGACCATCAAACAGCACTACTGCGCGGGTCAATCCCGAAACATCGTCTACGGTGGCACCGCCAATATAGAATTTCACATTTGCATTGTTGGGGTTTTCAACGTCTGCCGTAAGCCAGATGGGTTGCTGGCTGGCACGGCCATCGGCAATGGTGCCGTGGGGTAAAAACACATCGGCATCACTTTTCCAAAGGAGCTCAGAGACCTCTTCAACGCTGGCCGCGTCACCCACCTGCACCACGCAACGCCAACCACGCTCAAGGGCGGTCGACAGCTGCTTGGGGAGAACCTGTTCCCAAGGCTTGTGTTCGAGGTGATAGAATGAAATTTCGGTCATGGGGCTATTCAGCCTAAGCCGAAATTGAGATCAAGCGGCATTTGCCCTTTTTCCGGCAAGCAGTTGCTTTTTGTGCTCTAGTATACTATTGTTACTGAATATTGTTTGAAACTGAAGAGGACTTTTCATGACGCCCGATAACATTGGAGATACTGGAAACTGCCGCGCCGTGGCAGATGTGTTGGCGCGAATTGGTGACAAGTGGACGGTTTATATAGTGGGCCTGCTTTCAAATGGCCCCATGCGCTTTAGCGAAATTCGCCGTGCCGTGAGCGCCATTTCCCAGCGCATGCTGTCATTGACATTACGTGGGCTCGAGCGCGATGGCCTCGTGACCCGCACGGTTTATCCCACCATTCCGCCGCGGGTCGATTACGAGCTCACAGCCGTTGGCCTCACCCTCATCGCCCCTCTCAGGGAAGTCGGAACCTGGGCCATTGCCAATCGCAATTATGTTGAAAGTGCGCGGGCCAAATTTGATGTCACGAATGCTGGCAGCAAGACAACCGAGGCCTTGAGCCGCCGTAAAACCAATGCACTGCCCCGGAATCCCGCACTGGGTTCAAAGATATCGCCGCTCGCTGCGGAGTAAAATACACAACTACGTCTCGTAGTGCTGTGCCACCAGGCGGTTCAACAGCCGCACTCCCCAGCCAGACGCCCAGCTCTGGTTGATGGGAGACTTCACCGAATCCATTGCGGTTCCGGCCACGTCCAAATGGGCCCACGGCACCTTGTTTACGAAACGCTGCAGGAATTGGCCGGCGGTAATGGAGCCTGCAAAGCGGCCACCGATGTTTTTCATATCGGCAACGTCGTGATCAATCATCTTGTCGTATTCCGGGGTGAGCGGCAGGCGCCAAACCTTTTCACCCGTCGCAAGGCCTGCCTCCGCGAGCCGCGTTGATAGTTCATCATTGTTTGAAAACAGGCCTGCATGTTCCTTGCCAAGGGCCACAAGAATGGCGCCGGTCAGGGTTGCCAAATTCACCATGAATTTGGGTTTGAAGCGGTCCTGAATGTACCAGAGCACATCAGCCAGAACGAGGCGCCCCTCGGCATCGGTGTTCAATACCGCAATGGTCTGGCCAGACATCGACTTCACGATATCGCCGGGGCGTTGGGCATTGCCATCAACCGAATTTTCGACAATTCCAATCGCGCCAACAACGTTCACCTTTGCCTTGCGCTTGGCGAGAGCCAACATCAGACCGGTTACGCATGCGGCACCACCCATGTCACCTTTCATGTCTTCCATGCCAGCTGCGGGCTTGATCGAGATGCCGCCGGTGTCGAAGGTAACCCCCTTGCCCACGAATGCGATGGGCTGCTGGCCCTTCTTGCCACCATTCCATTTCATTACCACAAGCCGTGGTTCGTTGGGTGAGCCCTGGGCTACGCCGAGCAGCGCTCCCATGCCGAGCTTCTTCATTTGAAGAGGCGTCAGGACCTCAATTTCCACGCCGGACTTCGACAGGGTTTTGGCGCGGTTGGCAAATTCTACTGGCACAAGGATATTGGCCGGTTCGTTGACCAGGTTCCTGGCAAAATGCACGCCCTCGCGAATCGCATTCAAGGGTTCGAAGGCCTTTTTTGCCAGCGCCGCCGCGCTTGTGTGCAGATTGAGCTCGCCTAGAAGTGGCGTACTATCCGGCTTCCTGGTTTTGTAACCATCAAAGCCATAAACGCGAAGACTGGCACCCGATGCTATCAGTGCTGTGGCCTGTTCCAATTTGACCTTGGACGATGTCGGCAGTTCCACCAGAACGGCGGCCTGCTTGGCCTTTACGCCCTGCAAGGCCCCGGCGATGACTCCCCCGAGCATTTCCAGCTCTTTTTCACCCAAACCTTCTACTGCACCAAGTCCCACAACCAGGGCGCGGTCAAAGCCAGCGCCGGGGGCTACAATATCCAGGACAGAATCACGCTTTGCCTCAAATTTTGCAGCTTTGATGGCCTTCACCAATTGACCCTTGCAACGTTTGTTGACCTCCAGCCCCTGTGAAAGCAGCCGACCACCCTCAGCTGAGAACACAACAAGTATACCCTTGGCTGGCACGACAGCGCTTTCGAAATTGATTTTCATGATTTAATCCATTGATTTGCGTGAATTTGACTGTAGCGGCTTCAGTTCGCCAGTTCAACTCCGCCACAGGTTGACGTTCTACAATCCACGGTATTGCGCCAGTTCGATTAAAATCTTTGCTTCCCGGCGCACGTGAAAGCAGTTAAGAAAGTGTAAGGTATCGTGAATGTATGGCAGGTAGCGTGAAAGTTCTTCAGAACTCAGTTTTCCGCATGCGGGGTTTGTTGTCCCATGGCGTACTGCTGCTCAGTGTTGGCCTCGTTTCGCTCGCCGTTTCTTCACCTTCCGCTCATTCCATTGTCGAAAAGCCATTTGTTGGGCCCGTAACAAAAAAACCGGCGGCCGGGACAAAAGTCAATGTCGAGGCGGACAAGATTACCTATGACAACACCAGCAAAATTGCCACCGCCACGGGCACGGTGCGGCTTACGTATGGCCCCTACACGCTCATTGCGACGAAAGTCTCCTATGACGAAAGCAATGACAGGTTCAAGGCCAACGGCTCGGTCGAGCTGCGTGAGCCCAATGGCAATATCCTGCAGGCCGATACAGCTGACCTCTACAACAAGTTCAAGCTCGGTTTTGCCGAACATGTTCGCGCATTGCTCAACAATGATGTCACCATAACTGCGGATTTTGCCCGGCGCCAGGAAGGCGGCTTCACGATTTTCGAGCACGCCGCCTACACCGCTTGTAAAGAATGTTCAACCGCCAGCGGCCACCCCTACTGGGAAATTACCACTTCGAAAACCATTCACGACAGTGAAAAGAAGAACCTCTACCACTATAATCCCACCCTGAAATTTGGCGGCGTTCCAGTTGCCTGGTTGCCCTATGCTGAAATGCCAGATCCTACCGTCAAGCGCCGGTCGGGTTTTCTCTTTCCAAATTTCAAACACAAGA
>JANMKJ010000436.1:0-4522 GCA_031371945.1 Rhodobiaceae bacterium | reverse complement strand
CGGGAGGCCCTTCGCGCGAATGACGTCAATCATCGGTCGGCGCGAAGAATTCCTGAAGTTTCAGGGTAGAAATGGCCTTGAAGTTAGTATCCACGCCGGTCAATTGCGTTCGCCGCTCATCAGAATGCCGGGTCTTCTTCAATTTCAGTTCGTGCGATCGGAGAATCGGGTTCAGGTGAAAATCTCAGCTCGCGATCCCAAACAAGCCGATGATATTGCCATCAAAGTCAGGCGTGAGGTTCGGGCCGTTCTGGAACGAAACGGTGTTGCCGACGCAAGTGTGAGCACAGTGGTGATGGATGCTATCCCGCGTGCAGGTACTGGAGAAAAGGAAAGGCTTGTTGCGAACAACCTTTGACGACTGCTTAGCCTCACTACTTCGGGCACTTAATCCGTTTTCGCATCAATTTTGCGCCACCCGGACGGCCGACAATGACCGCTTTGGCTTCGGCATGAGACAGAAGAGCATGACTGATCATGGCCGCTTATGAGTTCATGCCCTAACATGCCAGACCTACAATTTCTGGACTAAGATAACTCGACAAACTCTACCAATTAACGAATACATTCAATTCGATGATGGAAAAGTTCTACGGACCCTCTCTCCGCCTGTTATTCCATTGATATTGAAAAATATTTCTGATGGCAGGGGAACTTTAGCTCCCGTGGCACGTTGCTGGGCGTTGGCTGACGAGGCTGACCAACCAGAAAGTGAAGGCAGCACTTGAGAAACAACATCCTTTTCCTGTTTGCCGGGCTTGCCGTCGCCGCGGTGGGTTTCCTCGGCTACCAGTATTATGAACGCAACCATGCATCGACCGGTGTTGAAATCAACATCGATGACAGTGGCCTTTCCATCAAGAAAAACTAGGCTTTTCCAGCACCGCCCCTAAAGCAGCTTGCGAATGCGGCCGAGGGCTTCGAGGATGTTCTCGGCGCTATTGGCATAGGAAAACCGCAGGTAGCCTTCGCCCCATGCACCGAAGGACGTTCCGGAAACCGTTGCCACGCCGGCTTCTTCCAAAAAGCGGTTTTGGGCCTCTCTTGAAGTCATTCCCGTGCCCTCAATATTCGGGAAGGCGTAGAATGCGCCGGCCGCATCGGCACAGCGGAAACCAGGCAGTGCGTTCAATTCGCGCACGATAATTTCACGGCGCTTGTCAAATTGCGCCACCATCGCAGTAACCGCGTCCTGCGGGCCTTGCAGCGCCGCAAGCCCCGCATACTGGGCCGCCGCATTGACACAGGAATGGTCGTTGATGCACAGCCTGGTGACATGTTCAACCGCTGCGTCTGGCCACACGGCATAGCCCAACCGCCAGCCGGTCATCGCGTAGGTTTTCGACCAGCCGTCGAGCATGATCAAGCGGTCGCGTATTTCAGGATACTGCAGCAGGCTGAGGTGCTGCCTGCCACCATAGAGCATTTGCGAATAGATCTCGTCTGACAGGAGCGCCACGTGCGGGTGCTTCAAGAGCCCGGCCACCAGCTTGTCGACTTCTGCTTTTGGCGTAACACCCCCGGTGGGGTTGGCGGGGCTGTTGATGATGATCAGCCGCGTCTTGTCCGTGATCTGGCCCAGGATTGCATCGGCCGAGAAGGCAAACCCATCGGTTTCCTTCAGGGCGATTGGAACAGGCGTTGCCCCTGAATACTTGATGACCGATTCATAGATGGGAAAGCCCGGATTGGGATACATGATCTCAACGCCGGGCTGGCCAAACATCATGATCGCAAAATACATCGTGGGCTTGCCACCCGGCACAACAACGACATTGTCCGGGTTGACTTCGGCTCCGTGGCGCCGCTTCAGGTCCGCGGCCACCGCTTCACGCAAGGGTGCTATGCCATTCGCAGGGGTATAGCCATGATGGCCGTCGCGCAGGGCCTTGATGCCCGCCTCAACAATATGCTCCGGAGTTCTGAAATCCGGTTGCCCGATGCCGAGGTTGATGATGGAACGCCCCTCACTTGCCAGCTTTTGGGCCCGCGCCAGAACGACAAAAGCCGACTCGGTGCCAAGTCGTGACAAGCTGTCAGCAAAAATCAGGTCAGACACTTCAATTCTCCCAGCGCTTTTTTGGAGATTCTAATGCCTTACCCCAACTCAAATAGCAAATACTGCAGGAGGGTGCCTCACCGGCGGCCCAGAGAAGCCACAAACCCGCTGTAAGGAACCTTCTTGTTCCAATGAGGTCAACTGTGCATCTGCTCTCCGTTACGTCTTTTGTATTTGTAGTGGCCGTCATCTCGACGGCAGCGCAGGCGAGCGAAAAATCCGTGATAGATGTCAAATCAGCCTGCGCCGCTCTTGCTGCTGAATCCGCAAACGCAGATGTCACAACAGTGGACGTGTGGCTATCAAGATTCCGGGCGACTTATGATAGCTGCTTCAAAAAGCTGGAGCCCAGGGGCGAAGTTCAGATACCAGAGCGCGTCCCGCCCGTAGCCCAAGCATCTCCAACGCCGGGAAAACGCAAAGCCGTTAAGGTCACAACGAAATCAAAGCCGCCAAAAGTCTCGCCCGTCCGCATTTCGAAAGCCCGGCACAAACTACCCATTGTTTTGCCCGTTAAAATTACCGCAGGGGCTGCGGCGCCATTTCTCTTTCCTGCAGGCACGAAAGCCGAGCTGAGCTGGAAAGCCAACTGTGCGGTTATGTTGGGAACATCCGGCAAGGATGATTCAATGTATCTTTCCAAAAACGGCGTTCGCACATCCTGTAATATAAAACCCGATGGCCTCGGCGTGGATTGAACGCCGTAGCACTCAATCAAGGAAAAACCGCAGCATTTCGGACGATGCAGGGGGACCCGAAGGTTGAGTGAAACTGCCAGCCGGGCTTCCTCCTGACCAGGCATGGCCACCGCCATGGAGTGTCCAATGCTCGAATCGGCTCCGTTCACTTTCATCCTTCTTCACACGGCGGGTAAATTCGCCGTTGATCTGATCGCGCCCCTGCGGTGGAAAGGCCACCTTTTCGAAAATATCGGCACCGTTTGAAGCGGCAACCGTGGCGTCGCGGTCGCCATGAAAAACAATTGTGCGAACTTTCGGAACGCTGCTGGCCTGATTGGAATTGCCGCGCATGGCGCCGAACGCCGAGATGACGTCATGCGCACTTTTGTAGGGTAGACCTGAATGAACACCCACGCCTGAAAACAGGTCGGGATAGGATTCACCCATGACCAGCGCCATTGCTCCCCCAGCCGAAAGCCCGGCAACAAAGACCTTTCCGCGATCCACACCGTAGGTCTTCATGATTTCCGCCGTGAGGCCTGCGAGTATGGCAGGTTCGCCACGACCCGCTACCTGGTGCTGTGGATCGAACCAGTTCCAGCACGAGGAAGGATTGAAGGATTGATCCTGGGCCGGATATAAAACCAGCATTCCACGCTTCTCCGCCAGGCCGTTCATCTGCGTTCCAAGTGCGAAATCGGATGGATTTTGCTTGCAGCCATGCAGCATGACGATAAGTGCCGGACGGCTGGCTGGATGACTGGGAACATAAAGCTTGTACGAACGCGTGCCCGCTTCACAACGAAACGACCCGTCAAGAAACTTTGCACCGGCAGCAAGTGCAACTTCCTTTTGATGACCGCGACCCACGGGGTCGGCGACGGGAAGGCGCGGGAGTCTGAGCTCCTTCAATTTTTGTACAACCTGGCCCAGGGGTCGCAATGGTCTTTTGGAGTATTTTGAATAGTGCGCTTGAGCACTCTCGTGCACGTCTTTGGCATCGCCGCCGAGCGATTTCTGAATCAGTTGTGTGGCCTCATCCAGACGGTTTGACCGTGTGAGTTCCAGTATTTTCTGCAATGGCATCAAGAGTGTCATGTTCGGGAGTCCTAATAGTGTGTGAGTTCAGGAAATGAGGTGAGCCAAAGCGGCTTTAACGTCTTTACTGGCGTGGAGGGCGCCAAGGACGGTGAGTGACGCGATGGTGTCGAGCGCCAGGTCGGGCGTCACATCGGCTGCGATGGTGACAAGCCCCAAGGCTTTTATGTCCAACTTCTCGCCCTTTTCCCGCAAGGCCTCGAGGTCGGATTTCGTATAGCGCAGGAGGCCAAGTTCGATTGTCTGCCGCGTGATCGACTTCTTGGTTTGGTCGGAATGCAAGGCCAGCTGATTGCGAATGGCGGTGCGGATCAGGTCGGTGCGGTTGCTGTAAAATCCATCACGCACCAGCAGATCCACATGGCCAAGGTCAACAAAACCCAGGTTAATGGTGATTTTCTCGCTTTCGGCGAGGTTTTCCGGAAGTTTGTGGATCTTCTCAATCATGCCAGTACCATCTCCATACCATCCATATGGATGGTATTGAGATGGATTTCAAGGCATTCCGTCATCCATATGGAAGCCATTCACCTAAAGTGCGATATGCGCAACGTTGCCCTTGTACTCGACCTTGGGATCGCTGCCCAACATGACCTTGATGCCGGCAAGCAGGCTTGATGCATTCAACCAAATTTCCGCCGACTTGCATTCAAAGCGCAACAGCAGAACGTCAGGATCGTCCTTT
>JANMKJ010000425.1:0-2566 GCA_031371945.1 Rhodobiaceae bacterium | reverse complement strand
GGCGCTTGATCGACAGGGCCTGGCCACGCACGATGCGGGCCATGTCGAGCCATAGCACGGCACCCACAGCCAGGAACATGAGCACGAAATTTCGGCCGAAGAATACGACCAGCATGATGACAAAAAAGATGAAAGGCAAAGCGTAAAGCACATCGACAATGCGCATCAGTACTTCGTCGACTTTCCCGCCCAAAAACCCCGCGGTTGCGCCATAGAGTACGCCGATGAAGACAGCCACCAGCCCGGCCAGCAGGCCAATTGCCAGCGATACCCGTCCCGCTTTCAGGGTTCGGGTCAGGAGATCGCGACCGGAATTGTCGGTCCCAAAGAAGAAGTATTTCTTCTCCACTGTCGTGCTCATCACCATTTTCAGTCCGTCGGCGGATTTTTCGACAACCTGGGTTCCCTCAAAAACGCTGGAGCGGTCAATGTAACGGACCATGCGATCATCAACTGGTTTGGCCGAGGTGACGGTGATGAGGATCTTTCCATCCTTTTCCTGCCAACCCGTAAGATCAACCCGCGCACGCCGCACGGCATCGACAACGGCCAAGTCTATCATCTCGGGTTTTGGATAGGCCGAAAGGCTGGGCGGAACGCGCGTATAATCCTGGTAGATGGTGGTGAACGCGTGTGGCGTGAACCAGGGTCCGACAATGCACAGCAGGGTCATGAAGATGATGTAGTAGCTACTCCACATGGCGGCCTTGTTGGCCTTGAGCCTTGCCCATGCATCGGCTCCCAGGGAGCGGCCGGCCTCCAGGGGAACGTCAGTCATAGCGCACCCGGGGATCAACGAAGGCGTAGAGCACATCGACAATGAGGTTGAACATGACGGTGAATATGGCGATCAGCACAACGGTACCCATGACCAGGGTGTAGTCCCGGTTTAACGCTGCCTCGACGAAATAGCGCCCCACGCCAGGAATTGAGAAAATGGTTTCGACAATCACTGATCCTGTCAGCAACGAAGCCGCAGCGGGCCCTGCGTAGGAGACGATGGGAAGCAAGGCTCCACGCATGGCATGCTTCACCACCACGGACCAATCCGAAAGCCCCAGGGCCCTGGCGGTTCGAATGTGGTGGGCATGGAGGGATTCGATCATGCTGCCCCGCATGAGGCGCGCAACAATGGCCAATTGCGGCAACATGAGCGTGAGCACCGGCCCCACCTTGTTGATCATCGCGCCATCGCCCCAGCCACCCACCGGGAACCACTTGAGGGTCAGCGCGAAGAAAAGTTGAAAGAGTGGTGCAATGACGAAAGTTGGAATGGTGCTGCCGGCCGTTGCCGTGGCCACCACGACATAGTCGGTAAGCTTGTTCTGGTTAAGGGCGGCCCAGGTTCCAAGGGCACTGCCGATGATTAACGCCAGGATCAGCGCCATCGACCCCAGTTGCAGTGACACAGGAAGGCCGGTCCTGAACAGGTCAGCCACGGTGAAATCCGGCATATTGTAGCTTGGCCCGAAATCACCCCTGACCAGATTTTTCAAATAGGAAATGTACTGCCACCACAGGGGTTCGTCGAGGTGGAAGACCCGCTCGAGATTGGCCTTGATGATGGGATTGAGGCCCTTTTCCTGATTGAAGGGGCCGCCAGGGGCCACGCGCATAAGGAAAAACGCGAGGGTCACGATCACAAACAATGTTGGGATAGCGGTTAGAAAACGCCGAAAGACGTAGCGCAGCATAGAGAACCTCGAATGCGAGGGAACGGCCGCCCTGCCGCGTTAAGGCCGGGCGGCGCAATTCCATTAAGGTTCAGTTCTTGCTGAGGAAGCGGCTGGGGTGACGATCCATAACGTTGTCTTCCCAACCCTTGAGCTTGCTCGATACGACCGTGTGGAAGCCGTAATACAGCAACGGCACGACGCAAAGATCACGGGCAACACCCACGGCTTCGGCATCAGACAGCGCCTTCATGCGCGCCGCCGCATCGGCAGATGCAGCAGCCTTTGCCATGAGGTCATCAAACTCCTTGTTTGAATAAACGGCATAGTTGTTACCCGTACCTGTCTTGCAAAGTGCGAGGAAGTTTTCGGGATCCTTATAGTCAGCGATCCAGCCGGCGCGCGCAATGTCCATGTCGCCATGTTGCTCGAGATGGCTATAGTGGGTTTTGGTGTCGGTATTCAGCAACGTAACTTCGATGCCTAGAGGCTTGAGTTGTTCCTGGATGGCGACGGCAGTGTTCTTGTGGTTTTCCGAAGTGTTATAGCGGATCTCCATTTTGAGAGGCTTGTCTGGGCCGTAGCCCAATTCTGCAAGTACCTTTTTGGCAGCATCCTCACGGTCGATCTGTGACATCTCGGCGTAGTCAGTAGTTCTGGTTTCGTAGCCGCCAATGCCCGGGGGTACGAAGGAATAAGCCGGGATCATGGTATTCTGCCACACTTTTTCAGCCAGGTAATCGCGGTCAATGGCTTCCGAGATGGCGTGGCGGAGCTTTACGTTATCCCAAGGGGCTTTTCCAATCTTGTAGACATAGTAGTAGGTGCCCAAATATGGACCCAGATGAACCTGATCGCCAAATTTGGCCTTGAGATCAGTGAGCTGCTCGGTT
>JANMKJ010000358.1:0-2855 GCA_031371945.1 Rhodobiaceae bacterium | reverse complement strand
GCACAACCTTGTCGGCGTGATTCACAACAGCGGCCGCTATGAAGAAGCGGAGAAGATATATCGGCATCTTCTTGCGCTTGAAGAGAAGCGCAATCCTTTGGATGAAGAAAAGCTGACGTGGGCTCTCGACGGTATTTCCTGCATCGTGCTGACCATTCCGCTAATCGAACCGATGGTGCGGCATGCCGGAATTGACATGGTATGGTTTGGCATTTTCATTGTGCTGGTCGTTGAAAAGGCCCAGATTACGCCACCGATAGGGTTCAACCTGTTCGTCTTGCAGGGTATGACCGGCCATAATATTTTCCGCATCGCCGCCTGGTCGTTTCCCATGTACCTGATCATGTTGGCCATGGTGTTTGTCATGATAGCGGTGCCTGAACTTGCCACCTGGCTGCCGAAGCAGATGATTCCCGTGCTGCCGATGGCCGGTATTCCAGCAAGCTAAAAGCCGGCCGCATTTCTGCTGCCGGCCTTAATCTCAAATGAGTGTCGTGTTTACGCCGCGGCGCGCTGGCACTCGGGCGGCAGGGCGACGATTTCGATCCAGTAGTGGCCAACGGTCTTTACGATATCAACGAGCTTGTCGAAGGAAACTGGCTTGCAGATGAAGGAGTTCACACCCAGGTTATAGGTCTTGATGATGTCTTCTTCAGCCTTGGACGTGGTCAGGATCACGATCGGGATCCTATGGAGCTCGGCGGACTCTTTAATTTCCTTCAATGCCGTCCGACCATCCTTGCGAGGCATGTTGAGATCCAGAAGAATGAAGCCGGGGAAGGGCTGACTGGCCAAGTGCCTATAATCGCCCTCGCGGCGGAGGTATTCCATGAGCTGCACGCCATCTTCAACGAAGTCCACCGGATTGCCAAGTTTCGATTCCTCGAACGCATCCTTGATCATCATGCGATCATCGGCATCATCGTCGGCAACAACAATGCGAATTGGGTTACTGGTCCGGATCATGCTGCTTGCTCCTTGGCGTCCTGATTTTGTGGGAGTGTTACTGTGAAGCGCGAACCAACGCCCGGCATGCCTTCTGCCGTAATCGTTCCACCGTGGCGCTCCACAATCTTGCGGCAGGTCGCGAGACCGATGCCTGTTCCTTCATACTCGTTGCGACTATGGAGGCGTTGGAAAATAGTGAAAATCTGGTCCCTGAACTGGTTTTCGAAGCCAATTCCATTGTCTTCCAGGGTGATGACTATTGTCGGGCCAGTTGCCGACTCGAGTGTGGCCGGCACAATGTGAGAGTAAAGCTTGATAACGGGCGCCACATCGGCCTTGCGGAACTTGAGTGCGTTGCTCATCAGATTCTGCACCAACTGGCGCATTTGCGTAGGGTCGCATTCGAGGGAGGGAAGCTGCCCAATTTCAATTATTGCGGCATTTTCCTCAATCCGAATTTGCAAGTCGGACTGGACTTCAACGAGAAGTTCATTGAGTGAAATCCACTGGAAAGGCTTGGCGTTGGTGGTCACTCTTGAATAGGACAGAAGATCATTGATCAGGCGGCGCATGCGCTCTGCGGCATTCTGCATACGGTCTACAAACATCTTTCCATCATCTGGCAGGATGCCCGCATATTTCTTGACCAGACGATCACCGAAGGCCTCAATCTTGCGCAGGGGTTCCTGCAAGTCGTGGGAGGCCACGTAGGCGAAATCGACCAGTTCACGGTTTGAACGCTCAAGCTTCTGGGTATATTCGAACATCGTATTGGCGTTCAATTCGGTTTCTGTAATGTCCTGGTAGGTGGCAATTGTGCCGCCGTCCGCCATGGGTTCGTTCATCACGGCAATGACGCGGCCATCTTTCAGACGTTGCTTGATCACGATGCGTTTGCTCAAGCGTTCAGGGTCGTTACGCTCAGCAATGGCGCGTTCAGCTTCTTCCTTGGTGTAGTTGCCAAGGCTGGCGCTGTATTCCATGAGTTCACGAATAGTGATACCGGGTTTTACCACATCGGCAGAGAAGCCGTAGATCTCGAGGTAGCGTCGATTGACGACATTGAGACGCTGGTCCTTGTCGAACATGCAAAGGCCTTGGACCATGTTGCTCAGGGCCGTATCAAAGTGAATGTTTTTTGCGTGGAGCTGCTGTGAAATGCGCAGCATTTCAATTTCGCGCAGCTTGAGTTCGGTAATATCAGACCGTGTGCCTACAACGCCTCCATCGTCAGTTCGCTTTTCCGTGATCAGGATCCAGCGACCGTCAGCGCAATGCACTTCGACGGGTTCCGTCGGGTTGCGGTGACGCTCAATGCGCCAGGCAATGTATTCGGCGGGCGTCCTGCCGTTGAGATTGAAGGCCCCGCGGCGTACGGATTCGCGAAGAATGTCTTCCTTGGCCACACCCGGCATGATTACATCCGAAACCAGCGGACTGTAGTCCACGTATTTCTTGTTGTAGAGGACAAGCCGATCACTTGAATCGTAGAGGGCGAAGCCGTCGGCCATGACGTCGAGTGCATGCATGAGGCGCGAACGCGACTTCTCAGCAATCATTTCGTATTGGGTGTTGAGATCGATACCGGACGACGGCGTGTCGATTTGGCGGGCAGTTTCGACGACCGTGCCATTGGGAAGACGGCGCCGGCGAACCTCGACCACACTGCCGCTGGGTGCAGTATAGCGGAAGGTATAAGCTGTACCAGGTTCAAGCGTTTTTACGATGCGGTCGATTTTGCCTGCGATTTCGTCAGTCGGTACATTGAGCCGCTGAAACGTAATCCGCATGAGCTCTTCGAGTTGTTGGCCCGAGGCAGCTTCGGTAACGAGATAGCCGCAGAGCGACCGGTAGAGAGAATTGCAGGCTAATAGGGACAGTTTTGCATCGAACAACGCCAATCCCAC
>JANMKJ010000336.1:0-4205 GCA_031371945.1 Rhodobiaceae bacterium | reverse complement strand
CCTTGTTTAAGTACAGGGGATCGAACTTGGAATAAAGCGTAACAGGACATATTACGTCAACACCCCGCTCGCGGATTATCACGCATCTGTGATCGGAAGCCGCGATCGCAAGCCATGAATGGCTGATGAATGATCCGCTGGGAGTATGTTCAGGGACAGGGGCTTAGGGTTTTCTTAGCTACATTGTCCTAACATGAAAATCAGGGAAGTTGGGTAAACCAAATGTTGAAAGATCAGATGAGTACGCAAGCAAACCGTCCGGCACGCACCAACAAGCTGAGCCCGGAACTCAATGAATTCCTGCATATGCTGGACGCGCTGGAGGGCCACATGAGCTCTCGCGAGACGACAAGCTCCCAACAGCGTTAAATTCGCCGATTTCAATATTTAGTGGAGTTGTGCCATTCGGTGCACAGCACCAGCAAGATGCCGATGTTCCGGGTATCGGGACCGCGGCCATGGATTTCAGACGCCAACTGCTCGATTTCCGGTGCTTCAAAATTACGGGCCAGACCGAGAAGCGCATGGATGCAGTGGCGCAACGTTTCAACATCATTGGCACTTACCGCAACTGACGCTGCATTGGCGTAATGCACGCTTTCGGCAGCCGCCATCCGCTGCATGTTGGCCCAGGTCCCCTTGGGAAGGCCGGCGCGCAGGCCTGTTGCTACAGACTCCTCGCTGCCGAGACGAATGAGAACCGGTTCGCTGGCAGTTGCGCTGCTCAACCCGCTGTGCCGCGGCAGCAGAACGCCACTGATGGCACGGTGCAATTCGTTGCCATTGGCAGGTTTTGGCAGGGCATGGTCAAAAGCATCGCGCCAATGGGACACTTCAGTTGAATCGGCCAAAAAGGCAGAAAGTGCCAGGATTGGCGTGGTGGAGCTGTGGCCACCAAGGGCGCGGATACCGCGGGCGGCGGTAACACCGTCCATGACCGGCATTTCAATGTCGAGCAGGATAACGTCGTACGAAGATTTTTCAGCCTGGCGCAGGGCAAGTTCACCATCTTCCACCGCGTCAACGTCGAGTCCCATGCGCTTGAGCATGGCCGTGGTTACAACGCGCGAGGCAGTGGAGTCTTCGGCATAGAGCACGCGTGGCCTTGACCCATCTGCATGCTGCAGGAAGGTCTTTTCGGCATGCAGTTTCTGCTTGGCAACAGTTGTTCGTAACATCGAGTAAACTTGCGCTCTGCTTAGTTGGTGCTGGGGCAGAGATTAGCGGGCCAAGTGTTTTAGAAAGGTTTTCGCCTTCGTTAAGTTGTGGCTATGACTAATGGAGTGTTAATGATCTACTTGGTGCCAAACATGCGGTCGCCCGCATCGCCAAGACCAGGTACAATATAGCCGTGGCTGTTCAAATGGCTGTCAACGGCGGCGGTATAAATCGGTACGTCTGGATGCGATTTCGAAAACTGTGCAATCCCTTCCGGTGCCGACAGCAGGCACACGAGGCGAATGTCCTTGGCACCCTTTTCCTTGAGGCGGGTGATGGCTGCGGAAACCGAATTTCCGGTGGCCAGCATGGGATCCACGACAATGGTGCGGCGTTCTGCAATGTCATCGGGAACCTTCATGTAGTACTCGACGGGTTGCAGGGTCACGGGATTGCGATACAGACCGATGTGGCCCACCCGCGCCGACGGAATGAGGTCAAGCATGCCTTCCAGCAGTCCGTTGCCAGCCCGCAGGATGGATACGATCACCAGTTTCTTGCCCTTCAGGATAGGCGCTTCCATTTCTGCCACGGGGGTTTCGATGGTTTGCGTGGTCATGGGAAGATCGCGTGACACCTCATAGGCCAGAAGCAGGCTGATTTCACGCAACAGCTGGCGGAAAACGGCCGACGGCGTGTGCTTGTCCCGCATCAGGGTGAGCTTGTGCAACACCAGAGGGTGGCTCACGATTGTCAGGTTTTTCGGCAGGTCCGGCTTTGACATCTCACACCTCACGCAATATGGGGCTTCATTTCAACCGTCTTGGCGGTAAACTCAAGCCTTTGGGAAAAGTCTTCCACGGATTTGCTTGATTTCCAGGAAGCGCCTATTATATGTGTAACAACTGAAGTTACAGAAGAGTTATGCCATGACACAATCATCCGCCCCAATTGCCGCCGGCACCTATATCGGCCATGTGCACCTCAAGGTGTCCAACATTCAGAAGGCCCTCGATTTTTATTGCGGCGTGCTGGGGTTTGAACTGCAGCAGCTGTTTGGCGACCAGGCCGCATTTATTTCGGCTGGCGGTTACCACCATCATATCGGCATGAATACCTGGGAAAGCCTCGGTGGCTCGCCTCCCGCACCTGGCACGACGGGGCTGTACCATACGGCCATTCTCTACCCGACCCGCGCCGACCTTGGCGATGCGTTGCGGCGGCTGAAGGCGGCAAATCTCCAGCTTGATGGTGCTTCGGACCATGGTGTTTCGGAAGCGCTGTATCTTCGTGATCCTGACCAGAACGGGGTTGAACTCTATTGGGACAAGCCCAAGGACCAGTGGCCGCGCAAGGCCGATGGCTCGCTTGCCATGGTAACGGCCAGGCTGGATCTCAACAGCCTGATCAAGGAAGGCGCCTAACGGATCGCTTGGATAACCTGGGGCAGGGCCTGTTCCAGGCTGTTTAAGTTTTCATCATTGCCTACGCTGATGCGGATGCAGCGGTTGAGCGGTGCAACACCCGGCATGCGCACGAATATGCCATGGGTGGCGAGGCCATCCACAATCTGGCGCGCATAGGTGCCATCACGGCCGCAATCCATTGTCACAAAATTCGTTGATGAAACGATGGGCTTGAGCCCATTGGCTGCGGCAATGGCATAAATTTTTTCGCGTCCGGCTGCAACACGGGCTGTGACTGTGGCGAGATAGTCATGGTCGGCCAAAGCCGCAATCGCTCCAGCCTGGCCGATGCGATTTACGCCGAAGTGGTTCCTGATCTTGTCAAAGGCGGAAATGACATTTGCATGACCCAACGCGTAGCCCACACGCACACCGGCCATGCCATAGGCTTTGGAAAACGTACGGAAGCGGATAACATTTGCATTGCCCATGTCGAGGGGTGGTACACTTCCCTCGGCAGAATCATGGTAAGCCTCGTCCAGCATCAGCAACGCACCTTCAGGAGTATTGTCGATAAGGTCCTGCACCACGCTGGCATTCCAGCAGGTGCCCATGGGATTATCCGGGTTGGCGAAATAGATGAGCCTGGCGTTTTCGCGCTTGGCTAAATCGAGCAGCGAGACCGGGTCTTCATAATCATCAACATAGGGCGTGGTCATCAGGCTTCCGCCGAAGCCCCTGACGTGAAAATTGAAGGTGGGGTAGGCGCCGGAGGAGTTGGCAACGGTGACACCCGGTTCGACGAACAGGCGCACTGCAAGGCCCAGCAGGCCGTCGATGCCTTCGCCGACCGCAACGTTATCGATGCCGATTTGGTGGTGGTCAGCAATGGCCCTTCGCAGGTCATGAATTTCCGGATCGCAATATTTCCACGACTCGTGGGCTGCCTCCTGCATGGCCTTGATGGCCCTGGGCGACGGGCCGAAGACGCTCTCATTGGCACCAATGCGAGCCTTCAACGGCACGCCGGTACGGCGCTCGATCGTTTCGGGGCCAACAAAAGGTATCGTGGACGACAGGGTGGCAATAATCGGGGTGAATGGGGTCATGCATGCCAGTGTAATTCGCTCCGGGAAAAAGGCAATTGGCCGTAACCTGAAGAATTTGAGTAACGCCCCTCAAATTCTGTTGAAAGCCTGCGTCTTATCGGCTACCTGCTCTTCCAACAAAACTTGCAAAACATACTGGAGACGTTTCATGGCCCGCATTACCCTCCGCCAATTGCTCGATCATGCTGCCGAATACGGCTATGGCGTGCCTGCCTTCAACATCAACAACATGGAGCAGGGCCTTGCCATCATGGAAGCTGCCCAGGCCACAAAGTCGCCGGTCATCCTGCAGGCAAGCCGGGGAGCGCGCGCCTATGCCAACGACGTGGTGCTGGCCAAGCTCATTGACGGGCTGGTTGAAATTCATCCCAACATTCCGGTCTGCATGCATCTCGACCATGGTAACAATGAAGCCACCTGTGTGACAGCCATGCAGAACGGCTTCACGTCGGTGATGATGGATGGTTCGCTCAAGGAAGACGGCAAGACCGCTGCCGACTACAAGTACAACATGGGCATCACCAAACGGGTC
>JANMKJ010000324.1:0-3223 GCA_031371945.1 Rhodobiaceae bacterium | reverse complement strand
AATCTATGCCAAGAGCGAAAATGGCGGATATAGATTAACAGATGATGGCCACACAATACGTGATTTAGAATTGTCAGGGGTCGCCCTTGATTCACCGAAACGAAAGAATCTTTTTGACATTGCTGTTAAGGGATTTGCGGTGGAAGCTGCAGGTGATGTTTTGAGTGTTCGAACAACACAAGAAAATTTTGCAATTAGAAAGCACGCACTTATTCAGTCAATCTTGTCTGTAAATGACTTATTTTACACTGCGAGCGCAACAGTTCGGAGTCTTTTTCGCGAGGATGTGGAGGCCTGGATGAGACTGGCCGATATACGCTTTCTCACGAACGTCCCCTTCATCGGCAAAACTGGCTATGCACATCATTTTGACTTTGCAATTCCACAATTCAAAGGTGAACCCGAGCGAATTGTTAAGACGATGAACAATCCCAACAATGATTCAGCTAAAAGTCTGATATTTTCCTGGTTGGACACTCGAGAGGCACGACCCTCTGAATCAGTGGCGATTGCAATGTTGAATGACAATGAGCGCGCTGTTTCTAGCGCCGTAATTGAAGCCATGAAGCACTATCAAATTGAGCCCGTTTTGTGGTCGCAACGGGAAGAGAGTCTTAAGAGGCTTGCGGCTTAATGCAACTACCCCGCCGGGTTCAACTGCCTCAGCATCAGGACCATGTTGGCCTGGGCATCGCCTTCGCCGATATTTCTGATTTTGTGGGGGACATCGGCACGATACCTGATGGCCTCCCCTTGCTTTGCAACTTTGACTTCGTCACCTACGGTGATCTCGATTTCACCCTTGATCATGTAGATGTGCTCGACGGTTCCGGGTGGGTGTGGGTCCGACTCGAGCACGCCACTGGGCTTGGCCTGGAAATCATACCACTGGGTAAGGTCGATCAGGTTCAGGGGTCCGGTTATGGCAAGGCGACACAGGCCATCCTGGCTTTCAAGGATGGGGATGGCTGATTTGGGCTGGTGCTGCAAAAACGCTGTGCCACTGTCGGCTTTGAGTACCTCGTCAATACTGGTGTCGAGGGCCCGTGAGAGCCGGAAAACGGTGGAGAGCGTTGGGTTGGTTTCGTTGCGTTCTATCTGCGAAATGATGGATTTTGCAACGCCTGATTGCTCTGACAGCTCACCCAGCGACATGTTGTAGGCCTTGCGCAGGCGCTGGATGGTTTTTCCCAACGCCGGGGTAGGATCTACGTTGTTCTGGGGGTCATTCTTTTTGGTGCGCGGCGTTGACATTTTCTTGTCCTTTATTTAGAACTAGTGTTCGTAATAACGAACGAAGCTACCATATAGGGTGTTCGGAATACAGAACTAGCGCGCTTTTGATTATATAATCAAATGAATTCGTAGGTTTATACAGAGAAGTATTGGACACAGTAAACGTCCTTAGAAGCGAACGGGAGTGAATTTTGGGCGTGATCCGGGTTGTCGACACCAACAACGTGAGCCACATTCTTGAGGCGGTCGAGGGTTGGCGGGTGATGGAAATCATCCGGGAGCATGGTTTTGACGTGGGTGGCCTGTGCGGTGGTGCGTGTGCCTGTGCGACGTGCCATGTGGAAGTTCACGCCGAGTGGGCGGACAAGCTTTACCCTGCCAATGACGACGAGGAGGCCATGCTGGACGAGGTTCCAGCCCTGTCTGCCACATCTCGCCTTTCTTGCCAGATTATTTACACTGACGACCTAGACGGGTTGGCGGTGAAACTCGTAAGCAACGGTTAGGAACAAGACATGCGGTATTTTCCCATATTCTTTGATCTTGAAGGGCGGAAAGTCCTGGTTGTTGGCGGTGGCGAGGAAGCG
The DNA here is from genome assembly GCA_031371945.1 of Rhodobiaceae bacterium. Lineage (GTDB taxonomy): Bacteria > Pseudomonadota > Alphaproteobacteria > Rhizobiales > Aestuariivirgaceae > Aestuariivirga. The sequence goes on along the minus strand of JANMKJ010000324.1, from coordinate 1,400 downwards.
CTGCGCAAGGTGCGCCTGCTGCTCAAGACAACCGCCCGGATTCTCGTCGTTGCCCCCCTGCTCCATGACGAGCTGGCGGCCGAGCCTCGGGTTGAATGGCTGGCTACAGGATTCGAGGCTTCCCAGCTTGACGGTGTCGCATTGGTTTACGCAGCCGAGCCCGACGTGAACGGTCGCGTCAGCGCCGAGGCAATCGCGCGCGGCATTCCGGTGAATGTCATTGACGTGGCTGACATCTCAACGTTTCTTACCCCGTCGATCGTTGATCGCGATCCGGTTGTGGTCGCCATCGGCACCGAAGGTGCAGCACCGGTGCTGGGCCAGGGAATTCGGACCCGCATTGACGCAATGCTGCCCCAGGCTTTGGGCGATCTTGCCAGGAAGGCACAGGCCTTGCGGCCACGCGTCGCCGCTGAAATTCCCCACGGCAATCGCCGCCGCTCATTCTGGGCCAAGTTTTTCTTTGGTGCCATCAGGGAGGCAGCCGTGGCAGGTGATGATGCGAGCTATGATCTGGCGCTCGCCAGTGCCTTGAAGGAAGACGCCTCCCCCTCCATCGGGCGGATTTCCATAGTAGGTGCGGGTCCGGGTGATCCGGAATTGTTGACGATCAAGGCCCAGCGCAAATTGCTGGAGGCGGATGTCATAGTGTTCGACAGCAGTGTTTCTCCCAGTATCCTCGAAGTGGCGCGGCGTGATGCAGAGCGTATCGCGGTGAGCCCGATGCAGTTTGATACCTCTGCCGTGTTGATGGGCGCAGCCCGGGCTGGTCAGCATGTCGTATTTCTTGTGCCAGGCGATGGTGAAGCGGCTGCTGGTGAGCAAGCAGAGCTTGAGGCCCGCGACATTGCTGTGGAGCTTGTGGCCGGCGTAGCTGTCACAGATTCAAAAGAATTCGCCTTTATGTCACGCGATGATATCGCCACGCAGATTTTGAGAGCCGCATCATGAGTGTGATTGAAAAGGGTCAGGTGATGACCGCAAACCGCCTGCGTGATGGCGAGGTTGTTTTTCTCACCCGCGCAGGTGTTTGGAACGAGAAGATTGACGAAGCGGTATTGGCTTTGGAACCCGAGGCAACGGCCGCGCTGGAAGCCCGTGCGGCACAGGATGTAAAATCGACGCTGGTGACAGGCACCTACCTTTTTGATGCCGAGCGAGTTGAGGGGCGCATCCGGGCCACCCACATGCGCGAACGCATCCGCACCCTGGGCCCCACGGTTCGCCTTGATCTTGGCAAGCAGGCGGAAGGCACGTCCGGCGCTTTCGCATTTAAGGACGCATGACATGTATCGTTATGATGAGTTTGACCACCAGTTTGTAAAAGAGCGCACGGCGCAATTTCGCGACCAGGCAACACGGCGGCTTTCCGGGGAATTGACGGAAGAAGAGTTCCGCCC
>JANMKJ010000317.1:0-6343 GCA_031371945.1 Rhodobiaceae bacterium | reverse complement strand
ACCTGTTCCTGGTAGGTGATCACACCAAAAGTCTCTTTCAGGATGGGTTCGAGCTTGGGGTGCAGGTATTCAATCTTCTCCTTGCCCAATTTGCGGGCGCAATAGGTGGGAATATTGGCCATGGGGCCTGGCCGATAAAGTGCAACAAGTGCGATCAAATCCTCAAACCGGTCGGCCCGCATCTGGCGCACGGCGTCTTTCATGCCGGAACTTTCCAACTGGAACACACCAACCGTGTCACCCTGCGACAGCATGTGGAACGTCTCACCATCATCCAGCGGAATTTTGGACACATCAAATTCGGGCTTGCGCACGCGGATGAGTTTCTGGGCCTTGTCGATAACGGTAAGGGTTTTCAATCCCAAAAAATCGAACTTCACGAGGCCGGCTTTTTCCGCATACTTCATGTTGAACTGGGTGGCGGGAAGCGACGAGCGCGGGTCGCGGTAAAGCGGTACCAGTTCTTCCAACGGCCTGTCACCAATCACAATGCCTGCAGCATGGGTTGAGGCATGGCGATAGAGGCCTTCGAGCTTCAAACCGATGTCCAGCATGCGGCGCACGGTGGGGTCGCGGTCACGCTCTTCCTGAATTCTGGGTTCGCCATCGATCGCCTGTTTCAGCGTCACCGGGTTTGTTGGATTCATGGGGATCAGCTTTGAAATCCGGTCCACCTGCATGTAGGGCATTTGCAACACGCGGCCCACGTCGCGGCATACGGCGCGGGCCTGCAGTTTTCCGAAGGTGATGATCTGGGCCACATGGTCTGCGCCATAGCGGCTCTGCACATAGTCAATCACTTCATCGCGGCGGTCCTGACAGAAATCAATGTCGAAGTCTGGCATGGAGACACGGTCGGGGTTGAGGAAGCGCTCGAACAGCAGGTTGAAGCGCAAGGGATCAAGGTCGGTAATCGTCAGTGAATAGGCAACCAGCGAACCTGCACCAGAGCCACGGCCCGGCCCCACGGGTATGCCTTGCGCCTTGGCCCATTTGATGAAGTCTGCAACGATCAGGAAATAACCCGGGTAGTTCATCTTGATGATGACTCCCAATTCGAAATCAAGCCGCTCCTCATAGTCCGCGCGGGCAAACCCATCGGCGAGCCCGATGGTTGCGAGGCGGTGTTCGAGTCCCAGTCTTGCCTGCTGGCGCAGTTCTTCGGCCTCGTCACCCTTGGCAAAGCGCGGCAAAATCGGTTTAAGGCCTTTGACGATATATGCACAGCGCCGGGCGATCTCGATGGTGTTGTCGATTGCTTCAGGAATATCGGCAAAGAGGGCTGCCATTTCCTGTTGGGTCTTGAAGTAATGCTCCGGCGTTACACGCCTGCGATCATCGGCGGAAACCACTTGTCCATCCGCAATGCAGATCAACGCATCATGGGCGGCATAGTCGTCAGGCTTGGCAAAATAGACCTGGTTGGTGGCCACCAGGGGCACGTCAAGCTCGTAGGCAAGTTCAATGAGCGCCGTTTCCGTTGCCCGCTCGGCCTCGGTGTTATGGCGCTGCAGTTCAATGTAGAGCCGGTCGCCAACCAGGGTTTTCAGTTTTTCAACGAGGTGCCGGGCAAGGCTGCTCTGTCCTTCGATCAGGGCCCCGTTGACCGGGCCATCAGGACCACCGGAAAGGCAAATCAAGCCGGCACTCAGTTCAGCAAACATCGCCCAGGATACGTGGGGCAATTCAGTTTCGGGGGTTTGCAGGAAGGCCCGGCTGGAGAGCTTCATCAGGTTGCGGTAACCCTGCTCATCCTTGGCAAGCAGCACGATGGGTGGCAACTTACGTGGCGCTACTTGAGAGCGATCCGGTGGGGCCTCGTGAAAATCAATGCGCAGGGCACAGCCGATAATGGGTTGAATGCCCTTTTCGCTCAGGGCTTCGGAAAATTCCAGGGCGCCAAACAGGTTGCCGGAATCGGTTATGGCAAGGGCGGGCATACCTGCATCCTTGGCCAGCGTTGCCATCTGCTTGATATGCAACGCGCCCTCAGCCAGGGAATAGGCCGAATGGCTGCGCAAATGGATAAAGGTTGGGGGACTTGAGTCTCTGGCCATGGGTAAAGTCTAGACCATATTGAAAACCAGCGGGAGTGACTTAAGGCAAGCCATCCACAAGAACCCCGCGGTTGAGGCTCACGATGCGGGTCATCCGCTTGGCCAATTCGATGTTGTGGGTGGCAATCAGTGCGCCCAATCCCTCATCGTGGATCAAGCGCAGGAACTCCTTATGCACCCGGTGGGAGGTGTCGGGATCGAGGTTGCCCGTGGGTTCATCAGCCAGCAACAGCAGGGGGCGGTTGGCAATGGCACGGGCGATGGCCACGCGTTGCTGTTCACCGCCGGACAATTCGGCCGGGCGGTGCGAAAACCGGCTGCTGAGGCCAAGCCGCGACAGCAATTCCTTAGCGCGGGTGTTGGCCTCGGGCTTTGCCACGCCGGCGATCAACTGGGGCATCACCACATTTTCAACGGCGGAAAACTCCGGCAGAAGGTGATGGAACTGGTAGATGAAACCTATACCTATCCGCCTGATCCGGGTGCGGGCCGCATCGTCAAGCGCGGTGCAGTTTTGGCCGGATATGAAAACCTCACCACCAGTTGGGGCCTCAAGCAAGCCGGCAATATGCAGGAGCGAAGATTTCCCGGCACCGGACTGGCCGACGAGGGCCACGATTTCACCAGAGCGAACCTGCAGATTGAGGCCTTTGAAGATATCAAGCCGCCCTGCTCCTTCGGCATAGGACCGGTCAACGCCACGCAGTTCAAGGGCCGCGTGCATCACTCATACCTCAGGGCTTCGACCGGATCGAGCCTGGCTGCCCGCCATGATGGATAGAGCGTTGCGATGAACGACAGGGCCATGGCCATGACCACGATCCAGAACGTTTGGACTGGATCCATGCGTGCGGGCAACTGGGCCAGATAGTAGATTTCCTTGTTGAAGGGGTCGACGCCGGAGAGCCATTGGATGAACTTCCGGATGCTTTCAACATTGAGGCAAATCAGCGTTCCAAGCAGGAGCCCGGCAAGGGTTCCCGCCACACCAATTGCAGCACCGGTGATGAAAAACACCCGTTGGATGGCACCGCGGGTAGCACCCATGGTGCGCAGGATGGCAATGTCGTGGCCCTTGTCCTTCACCAGCATGATGAGGCCCGAAATGATATTGAGTGCTGCCACCAGAATGATCATGGTCAGCACCATGAACATGACATTCCGTTCAACCGCCAGCGCGTTGAAGAATGCCTGGTTACGATCCTTCCAGGTATTCATCCAGAGGCCGGGTCCAGCCGCTTCGCGCAAGGCGGGGACCAAGGCCTGGATGTTGTCGGGGTCCTGGACCATGACTTCAAGGCCGGTTGCCCCCTCTTCGGCTACAAAATATTCCTGCGCTTCAGCCATCGGCATGTAGATGATATTGTCGTCATACTCGGACATGCCGATCTTGAAGATAGCAACTACCGTAAAATCACGAATGCGGGGCGTGGTACCCATGACCGTATCGGGTCCATTGGGCGAGATAATCGTAAGCGTGCTGCCGAGACCCAGCTGATGGCGGAAAGCCAGCCCTTCGCCAACTGCAATGCCGCCGGACTTGTCGAAGCCTGCGAATGACGGTTTGCTGTCAGGCACATTGGTATCCGCCATGGCGGTGATCAGGTCTTTGTTGTTGATACTCGAAAGCTTCTCAATGTCCTTTTCACCAATGCCGCGCACCAGGGCACCCGTACTGTTCTTCAACGACGATGCCATGACCTGGCCTTCCACGAGCGAGATAACGCGTTTTACGCCATCCACCTTCTCGAGGCGGGCCTGAATGTCCTTGAAATCAGGAATGGACGTCAGGTCCTGCTTGAATATTGTGGCGTGACCGGAGAAGCCGAGAATTTTGTCCAGGAGTTCGGCCCGGAAGCCATTGAGTACGGCCATGACGACAATGAGGGTGGCCACACCCAGCATGATGCCGAGGAACGAAAACAGAGAAATAACCGAGATGAAGCTTTCCTTGCGTCGTGCCCCGAGATAGCGGAGTGCCAGCATCCACTCAAATCCGGCAAATGGTCGCGTATCTGGCAGGTCCTTGTCCATCAGGTTGAAAAGCGCCCCACAACATCGGAAAGGGCCACATTTTCACGAACTCCGGTTTTGCGGTGTTTGACCTCGGCATAGCCGTCCTTCAGCCCGCGGGGACCGATGATGACCTGCCAGGGCAGGCCAATCATGTCCATGGCTGCAAACTTGCCGCCTGCGCCACCGTCCTTGTCGTCATAGAGTACATCAATGCCCTTGGCCTGCAGTTCACCATAGATTTTTTCGGACGCCGCATCAGTTGCCGCATCTCCCACCTTGATATTGATGAGCCCCACGTGAAACGGTGCCACGGCTTCAGGCCAGATAATGCCCGCAGCGTCATGGCTGGCTTCGATGATGCCGCCCACGAGACGTGAAACCCCGATGCCGTAGGAGCCTGATTGCACGCTGATTTTCTTGCCGTCAGCACCCTGGACTTCGCAGCCCATGGGATCGGAATATTTGGTGCCGAAGAAGAAGATGTGTCCGACTTCAATGCCGCGGCCAGTCATGCGCTTGGCGGCCGGCACCCGCTTTTCAAATTCGGCGACGTCGTGCTTTTCGTCGGTCGCTGCATATTTGGACGTGAAGCTGTCAACAAGTTTGGCGACAGCGCCTACATCATCGTAGTCAACCTCGACCTTGTTCCAGTCCATGTCATGGAAATCTGCATCAAAGAACACGCCGCTCTCGCCGGTTTCGGCCAATACCAGAAACTCATGGCTGTCTGATCCGCCGATTGGTCCGGTCTCGGCGCGCATGGGAACCGCCTTCAAACCAAGCCTTGCAAAGGTGCGGAGGTAACTCACAAACATCTTGTTGTAGGAGTGCTGACCGGCTTCGCGGCTGATGTCGAACGAATAGGCATCCTTCATCAGGAATTCGCGGCCGCGCATGACGCCGAAACGCGGGCGCACCTCGTCACGGAATTTCCATTGGATATGGTAAAGGTTACGCGGCAGGTCCTTGTAGCTCTGCACCCCCTGGCGGAAAATATCCGTGATCATTTCCTCGTTGGTAGGGCCGAACAGCATCTCCCGGTCATGACGGTCCTTGATGCGCAGCATCTCCTTGCCGTAGGCGTCGTAGCGGCCAGATTTTTTCCACAGCTCGGCGGGCTGAATGGTGGGCATCAAAACTTCCAACGCCCCGGCGCGGTTCTGCTCCTCGCGGACGATCTGCTCAATCTTCTTGAGAACCTTGAATCCTGTAGGCAACCAAGAGTAGTTGCCGGCGGCTTCCTGCCTGATCATGCCTGCCCGCAACATAAGCCGGTGCGAAACGATTTCCGCTTCCTTCGGATCATCGCGCAGAATGGGCATGAAATATTGCGAAAGACGCATGAGAATCCCCGTGTACCGTGTTTTGTGTCCTTTTAAGCGAAACACTCGGGAACACAAGTCAGGGGATTTTTCTGCCAATGTTACTGATTTGTCATTTTTAACGTGACACGGCCATTCCGTGTGCTAGTTTCCCACATAATAACAAAAGGCCGATGGTGTACTTTCTAAAGTGGACCCAGGTCTGGGGAGGACACTTCCGGGCGCGCATACGGGGTAACCCGCAAGGCAGCTGCCCCACCAATCCATCCGGATTTGGTAGTAAAAGGAAGTCCAAATGACTTGAGAAAGGCGAAGTGAGAGCTTCGCCTTTTTTTATTGCCTAGCCGTTGGGTTTTGGCATGGTGTCATAGAACGGCAAATTGTCGAGGGTGAGAAGGCCGCGGGTTTTCAGATAGTAGAAAACTGCAAACACAAGGGTTGCCAGAACCGTTGTCACGAAGGCCTTGCGCCACAGTTTTGGATTTACCGGGGCCCCCGGTTCATGGCCCTCTTCCACCGGGGTTCCGCTTTCATGGGCATTGCGTACGCCAAACGGCAGGGTCAGAAACAGCACCAGCCACCAGATGATGAAGTAGATGGCGATTGCCGAGGCAATGTTCATGCCTGTTCCAGTTCGATGAGTGTGCCGCAGAAGTCCTTGGGATGCAGAAACAACACAGGCTTGCCGTGGGCACCAAGCTTCGGCGCACCACCGCCCAGCACGCGTGCACCCGCTTTCACCAGGTGATCGCGCGCTGCCATGATATCTGCCACTTCGTAGCACACGTGATGCATGCCGCCCGCCGGATTCTTGTCCAGAAATGCCTTGATCGGCGAATTGTCGCCATAGGGTTCGAGGAGTTCGATTTTGGTATTCGGCAGTTCCACAAAAACCACGCGAACCCCATGGGCTGCTTCGACTTGTGGGGCTGAAACTGTGGCACCTAA
>JANMKJ010000290.1:0-6923 GCA_031371945.1 Rhodobiaceae bacterium | reverse complement strand
CTCTGCGCTTGGATCAATCTTGTTGGTCTCATCTTCGTTGTGGCATCGGTGAACTTTGGTGTTTACCTGTTGCTCAAGGATCTGCTGCTCACCGGCGTGCTGGGTGTTGATACCTCGTCGTGGGGTGCATGGCATTCAAGTGCATTCGTTACCCTGTTTGCCGTGACACAGGCCCTGTTCAACCACTTCGGCATCAAAGTCACGACCATGTTGACGGACTTCTCCGGCTACCTGATTTTCGTCGTTGCCGTGTTGCTGATCCTCACGATGCTCATCTGGGGCGCAAGTTTCGACCTCTCGCGCCTGACAACATTCGTCAACAATACCGGTGAAATCGGTGGCTCGGTCGTACCCGAACCCCGAAGCTGGTTGGTGGCATTCCTGATAGGCCTTCTTTATCCACTCTATACCATCACCGGCTTTGACGCGTCGGCCCACACCTCCGAAGAAACCCTGAATGCCCGTACGGCCGTGCCAAGAGGCATGCTGCACTCGGTATTCTGGTCACTTCTCTTCGGTTTCTTCCTCGCTGCATCTTTCGTGCTGGCGATGCCTGATACCGCAGCAGGAGCCAAGGATGGCTTCAACTCCTTCTTCAACCTGTTCAACAATCTGCCCGCACCCACGTTCCTGAAGGCCATTCTGGCCCTCGGCATCGTTGTAGCGAACTATATCTGCGCCCTGGCCGGCATGACGTCGACCTCGCGCATGATCTACGCCTTTGCCCGTGACGGTGGCTTGCCAGCGTCGAAGACATTGGCGACCATCAGCCCGGCGCACCGCACACCCGTGGCCGCCATCTGGTTGACGGCGGTCCTGTCGGCAGGTGCATGCTTTTACGCGCCGTTCATGTTCGCGTTGGCTGCAGGTTGTGCCCTGTTCCTCTATATCTCCTACGCTATGCCGGTTGCCGCCGGCATGCTTGCGGAAGGCAAGACATGGACGGAGTTCGGCCCATTCCGCCTGGGCGTATGGTCAAAGCCATTCGCCCTGGCTACCATCGTCGGCGTGATCATCTTGGCTTATGCTGGCATCCAGCCACCATTTAACCCGATCATCCTGCCACTGTTCCCTGACCTCGTGTTCCCGCTGAACCAACTCACCAATCCGCTGATCTTCCTGGCGCTGGCGTTGGCCCTTGGCTGGTTCCTGAGTGAGAACAAGCGCTTCAAGGGACCTCCAATCGGTGCTGAAATCGCCAAGCGCCAGGCGGCTATCGCTGCTGCTGAGCGAGCCCTTGCTGCCGGCGAATGACGCGTCACGACTAATCCAAGGGCGGCCTTCGGGCCGCCCTTTTTCTTTGCAATAGAGTGACGTTATGCAGGCAGGATTCGATATTGCGGTGATCGGCGGCGGTGTGGTGGGCCTTGCCTTGCTGCGCCATTTCGCCATGAGCGGCCTCAATTGCATTCTGTTGGAACGGGGTGCCGATATCCTGTCAGGGGCCTCCAAGGGTAATAGCGCCCTGCTGCACACGGGCTTTGACGCCCCGCCGAAAAGCCTCGAATTGAAATGCATGCAATTGGGCTATGCGGAATACCTGAAAATCCGTGAAAAGCTGAACTTGCCACTCATTGAGAGCTCAGCCCTGGTCGTGGCCTGGAACGATGCTGAACTGGAAGCCTTGGCCGACATTGTGGCCAAAGCCCACAAGAATGGTGTTGCCGATGTACGCGCCATATCAACAACCGAACTCCGGCTGAAAGAACCAAACCTCGCAAAGTCGGCACTGGGTGCCGTGGTGGTACCCGGTGAGCATATCATTGACGCCTGGTCGGCCCCCTTGGCCTATGCCCACCAGGCCCTGGCCCACGGCGCTACAATCCTGCGCAAGGCAGAAGTAACGGGAGGCGATTATGCCAGCGGCGGATGGCGCCTTGCCACCACCCAGGGCGTAATCAAGGCCCGCGTAGTGATCAACGCGTCTGGCAATTTCGCGGATCTCGTCGAGGCCATCGCCAGGCCATCGCCCTTCAAGATTACCCCGCGCAAGGGCCAGTTCGTGGTGTTCGACAAACCCGCCTACAAACTGCTGCGCGCCATCGTCTTGCCGGTGCCAACGGCACGCACCAAAGGTGTCGTCCTGTTCCGCACCGCGTTCGGAAACCTCGCCATTGGCCCCACGGCAGAAGACCAGGACGAACGCGAGACCGCAACGTGTGATGAAGCAACACTGGCCAGGCTCAAGGCCCGCGCCATCGAAATGCTGCCCGCCCTTGCAGGCATCGGCATCAACGCCATCTACGCAGGGCTTCGTCCCGCCAGTGAACACAAGGACTATGTGATCGAGGCCATTGCCGACAAGAACTGGATTACAGTGGCTGGCATCCGGTCAACCGGATTGACGTCTTCGCTTGGCATCGCCCTGCACGTTAGCAATCTCTATGCCAAGAATTTCGGCAAGCTCCCGAAGAAAAAACCAGAGACCATTTTTACTCCCGTTGCCAATCTCGCCGAAGACCGCATCCGGCCCTATCTCAAGGGTGGCGAAATCATCTGTCATTGCGAACTGGTAACCCGCGGCGAAATTGAAAGTGCATTGGCAGGACCATTGCCCGCAGGCGATATGGGCGGACTCAAGCGCCGCACTCGCGCCACGATGGGCCGGTGCCAGGGCTTCTATTGTTCGGCAACGATTGCAGCAATCATCAAGGCACGCGTCGATGCAAAACCATGATGTTGTGATCGTAGGCGGCGGGCCTGCAGGCCTCGGCGCGGCCCAGCGCTTGTACGAACTTGGTATCACGAAAGTGATCGTGCTTGAGCGTGAAACAGAAGCAGGGGGTGTGCCGCGCCATTGCGGGCACCTGGGCTTCGGATGGCAAAGTCACCGGCGAATTTGGACTGGGCCGCACTTTGCACATGAGTTGCGAAAATCGTCACAAGCGATTGATATCAAGACGCAAACCACGGTTCTTGAAATTGCAAAATCCGGCCAGTTGCGCATCCAGGATAACACGGGTGTGGCAAGCATCAAGGCCAGGCACATTCTCCTCGCCATGGGCACGCGCGAAACTCCACGCGCAGCACGGCTGGTTGGCGGTGTGCGAACTGCAGGCGTGATGAATACCGGTGCCCTGCAGCAGCACGTTTACCTGCACGGCAACAAACCATTCGAGCGGCCCGTGATCATTGGCAGTGAGTGGGTATCGTTTTCCGCTATTTTGACGTGCCGGCATTTGGGGATCAGGCCCGTTGCCATGCTGGAAGAAAATCCGCGCATCACAGCACCGCGTCCAGGTGACCTGATAGCGCGTTTGGTGTTTGGCGTTCCGATACGCACCTCGACAAAGCTGGTAAGCATCGAGGGCCGCAACACGGTTGAGTCAGTGGTCGTGGAACGTAGTGGCAAGCAGCATCGCATTGCATGTGATGGCGTTATCTTCAGTGGCCAGTTCGTGCCCGAAGATGCGGTCATGCCGCAAGGCCCGCTGCCCGACTTTATCACCTGTGCCGGAAATGTTTTGGCTCCGCTGAAAACGTCTGGTGAATGCTGGGCCGAGGGAAGGCTTGCCGCTGAACAAATTGCCAAGAGGTTGCCATGAAAGTTGCGAGCATCGACCAGGGGACCACCGGCACCAAATCTTTCACGCTTGATGAAGCCGGAAATTTTGTGGTTGTGAAGTCGGTTGATCACAAGCAGTTTTATCCGCATGCAGGCTGGGTGGAGCATGATCCCGAGGAACTGCTGGGCAATGTGACGGCCTGCCTTGAAGCCACTGGCACAATTGACGCCATTGCGATCGACAACCAGGGTGAAACCGTCATTGCCTGGGATGCCAAAACAGGCAAACCGATTTACAACGCCATCGTCTGGCAGGACGACCGTACCCAGGATGTGACAGCGAGGTTGAAATCCGATGGTGCAGAAGAACTCACCCTCAAGCGCGCCGGACTTCCCCTCGATCCCTATTTCTCGGCGAGCAAATTGCGCTGGTTCATTGACCATGTCGACGAAGCCAAGTCGTTGCTCGGCCATGGCCGCCTGCGCTTGGGCACAAGTGATGCATTCTTTCTAGACCGCCTCACCGGAACCTTTGCAACCGATGTGACCACTGCGTCACGCACCAGCCTCATGGCACTCGACACCTGCACCTGGGACGCTGACCTGTGCAAGCTATTCGGCATTCCCATGGAATGCCTACCCGAAATCAGGCCGACCGCCGGAGCATTCGGCAGCATCGGCGGAACACCTGTCACCGCCAGCGTGGTAGACCAGCAGGCCGCCCTTTTCGGCCATGGTGCAACGGCAAAGATTACCTTTGGAACCGGAGCCTTCGCGCTGGTGCAAACCGGTGTCACGCGTGTTGATGGTTCCAAATTCGGCATTCTCTCAACCATTGCCCTGCAGTGCAGAAGTGAAGCTCCCCAGCGGGCCATGGAGGGTGGTGTCTATAACGCGGCATCAGCCGTGAACTGGGCGCGGGGTCTTGGACTGTTCAAGGATTTCGCGGAAATAGCGGGCTTTGAGGGGCCAACGGCCCTGGCGCAAAACCTGGTCTTTGTGCCCGCCCTCTCGGGCCTCGGCTGCCCACACTGGGACCGCAACGCTGCGGGCCTCTGGCTTGGCATGGGCTTGGAAACCACGGCCAAGCAATTGGTGCAGGCGGTGCTGGAAGGCGTGGCGCTACGCGCCGCAGAGGTGATTGCCGCCATGGGCGAACTTGCCGACCTCGGCGATACGATTTCGGTGGATGGCGGCCTCACCAAGAACCCCTATTTCAACCGGTTTCTGGCCAACGCCTTGGGCAAGTCAGTGATCGTGCAGGAGTCATCCGAACTCACGGGTTTCGGTACCGCGCGTCTCGCCATGATCGGCGCTGGGGTGAAGGCCTTGCCGCCCATGCCGCCACCGCGATCAATCATTCACCCCGACGCTCCCATTCCGGCCGCGCTCAAGAAAAAGTTTTCAGATGCCGTGGCCCGTGCCAGGAACTGGAAGTAATCAGGCCGCTGCTGTTTCGCCAAGCTTCGGTGCAAGCTCGCCGCTGGCCATCACCAAACCTTCAACTCCGTCAAGTGCACCGGGAACCAGTTCAAGTCCAAGAAAGCGATTGCGGTCAACCGGGCCTGGCAAATGCAGATCCGCAACACAACTGCGGGTGAAGCCAAAACGACTGTAGTAGGATTCATCGCCAACCAGCAGGACAGAGGCGTGACCGAGTACCTTGGCCATGTTCAGCGCATGGTCCATCATTTGCGTGCCATGGCCCCGGTTCTGGTGGCGACCATCAACGGCCAGCGGCCCCAGCAGCAGCGAAGGTCCAGCCGACCCGGCAATGACGTTCCACAGTCGCATGGTTCCAATGACCCGCCCGGATTTGCTCACCGCGGTGAATGCCAGCCCCTCGGCGGGCAAGCGACCCTCACGAAAGCGCTGCGATGTTTTACGGTGGCGCCCGCGGCCGAAAGCCCGGTCCAGAAGGGCTTCCCGGGCAGTGACGTCAGACAGAATCTCAGCACGAATGGTGACCATGAAAGCCTCCAGAACCAATGAAGTTGATTGCGCGAACTAGATGATGAAGGATTGCAGCGGCGTGAAGCCGTTGAACGCTACCGATGCATAGGTCGTGGTATAGGCACCCGTGGCTTCAATCAGCACCTCATCGCCCACCTGCAGGGTAATCGGCAGGTCATAGGGCGTCTTCTCATACAGCACGTCGGCTGAATCGCAGGTTGGCCCGGCAATCACACAGGGTGCCTTGGCATCGGCATCACGTACCGTGGTGATGGGATAGCGGATGGCTTCATCCATGGTTTCAGCAAGGCCGCCGAATTTGCCGATGTCGAGGTAAACCCAGCGCTGGTTGTCGTTGGCGTGTTTTTTTGAAATGAGAATCACTTCCGACTTGATGACGCCGGCATTGCCAACCATGCCGCGGCCGGGCTCAATAATAGTTTCAGGAATGGCGTTGCCAAAATGCTTGGCCAGGCCTTCGTGAATGGCATTGGCATAGGTTGCCGTTCCCGGTACTGGCTTCAAATACTTGGTTGGGAATCCGCCACCCAGGTTTACCATGGAAAGTGTAATGCCATGGCCGGCCAGCGCGTCAAAAATAGTCTTGGACTCTTCCAGCGCAGTATCCCATGCGCCCAGGCGGGTTTGCTGGGAGCCCACGTGGAAGGAAATGCCATAGGCCACAAGGCCAAGCCCGTGGGCGGCCAGAAGCACATCCGTGGCCATTGCAGGATCACAGCCAAATTTGCGAGAAAGCGGCCATTCGGCCCCGGCACCGTCGGTGAGAATGCGGCAGAACACCCGCGCTGCGGGAGCGGCACGGGCCACCTTTTCAACTTCCTCAACGCAATCCACCGCAAACATCGAAATGCCAAGGCCGTGGGCGCGTGCGATGTCGCGCTCTTTCTTGATGGTGTTGCCAAAGGAAATGCGGTCAGGCGTGGCACCGGCAGCCAGCGCCATCTCGATTTCGGCAACCGATGCCGTGTCAAAGCACGAGCCCAGGTTGGCCAGCAGCTTCAGGACTTCTGGCGCCGGATTGGCTTTCACTGCGTAGAACACGCGGGTATCCGGCATGGCCCGTTTGAAGGCATGATAGTTTTCGGCAATTACATCAAGGTCGACAACAAGGCAGGGGCCCTCAGGTTGGCGGTCTCGGAGGAAGTCCAGAATGCGAGCAGTGGCGGCCATGTGCGGTATCTCCTAGAAATGAAAATCGAGAGATGACAGTGCGCTTTGCAAACCCCTCGCGTTGGAGACGTGGGAGCACAAAACACTTACTGACTTTTCGCCTTGGCTTGATTGGGTTCCCAATCGCACTGCGGGCAATGATAGTGAAGCCTCTCAGTAACGCCTGCCTTTGGAGGGCAGGCTCAGACCAAAAAGCCCTCACCGTCGTTGCTTTGGGGAAATCCTTAAAGGCACGTGCGACTCTGGGCAGGCGTCATATGATGGATTCTTGTGT
>JANMKJ010000266.1:0-3511 GCA_031371945.1 Rhodobiaceae bacterium | reverse complement strand
CCAACTTCCCATCGGACCATACTTCGCGGACTTTGCTTGCAGGGACCGCAAGCTTGTTATTGAAGTGGATGGTGTTAGTCACGGGAGTGATGCAGAGGTGCAGTACGATGCCCGGCGCACAGACTATCTGATCGAGCAGGGGTACCGCGTGCTGCGATTTTGGAATGATGACGTCCACAATGGCTTGGCGGATGAGGGCCTCTACCCCCTACAAAATGAACTTGCTCAAGTCCGCGTTCTTCGCGAGGTCACCCACGTGCTTCTGGACATAGGCTGCATCGATCACCACGGTTTCTCCCGAGCGGTCGGTGGCCGAATAGCTCACTTCATCCAGCACGCGTTCCAGCACCGTGTGCAAACGCCGCGCCCCGATGTTTTCAATGGACGCGTTGGTCTCGGCAGCGATGTTGGCGATTGCCGTCACACCGTCGTCCGTGAAATCGAGTTCAACACCTTCTGTGCCGAGCAGGGATTTGTATTGCTTGATGAGGCTCGACTCTGGTTCGGTGAGCACGCGGCGCAAATCGTCCCGGTTCAATGCCTTCAGCTCGACGCGGATCGGCAACCGGCCCTGCAGCTCGGGCAACAAGTCGGAAGGCTTGGCGATATGGAAAGCACCCGAGGCAATGAACAGGATATGGTCGGTTTTCACCGGGCCATATTTGGTGGACACCGTGGTGCCTTCGATGAGTGGCAACAGATCGCGCTGCACGCCTTCGCGGCTGACGTCACCGCCCTGGCGTTCGGAGCGAGCACAGATCTTGTCGATTTCGTCGAGAAATACGATGCCGTTATTTTCAACCGCATCAATAGCTTCCGAGGTTATCTGATCCTGATCTAATAACTTGTCGCTCTCTTCGGCGATGAGTACCTCGTAGGACGACTTGACGCTCATGCGCCGCGGCTTGGTGCGGTTGCCAAAGGCCTTGCCCATCATCTCCGACAGGTTGAGTACGCTGGCAGAGCCGCCGGGCATGCCGGGTATATCGAACGAATTTCCACCGGTGTCGGCAACCTCGATTTCAATTTCCTTGTCATCGAGTGAATTGTTGCGCAACTTTTTCCGGAAGCTGTCCTTGGTGGCCTCTGAAGCGTTGGCTCCCACCAGCGCCTGCAGCACGCGCTCTTCGGCATTGATGTGGGCCTGGGCTTCCACATCCTTGCGCCGCGCCACTTTCACCATGCCGATGCCGGCTTCCAGGAGATCACGGATGATCTGGTCCACGTCACGGCCCACATAACCCACCTCGGTAAATTTCGTGGCCTCGACCTTGAGGAAGGGCGCATTGGCAAGCTTGGCGAGACGCCTGGCAATTTCCGTCTTGCCAACACCGGTGGGACCGATCATCAGGATATTCTTTGGACTGACTTCCTCGCGCATGACGCCGGTCAGCTGCTTCCGGCGCCAGCGATTGCGCAAGGCCACCGCCACAGCCTTCTTGGCATCATCCTGGCCAACAATATAGCGGTCAAGTTCAGAAACAATTTCGCGCGGTGTAAAATCAGTCATTACAAACTTTCAACAATCACATTGCCGTTGGTATAAACACAGATCTCGGAGGCGATCTTCATGGCCTTGCGGGCGATGGCTTCGGCGTCCATGTCGGTATCGAGCAGGGCGCGGGCAGCGGCCAGCGCATAATTGCCGCCGGAACCAATGGCGATAACGCCGTTCTCGGGCTCGAGCACGTCACCTGTTCCGGTGAGCACAAGTGATACGTTCACATCCGCCACGATCATCATGGCTTCGAGCTTGCGCAGGTAGCGGTCGGTGCGCCAGTCCTTGGCCATGTCAACGCAGGCCCTGGTGAGCTGGGCCGGATATTGCTCCAGCTTGCCCTCCAGCCGTTCGAACAAGGTCATGGCATCGGCGGTGGCACCGGCAAAGCCTGCAATCACCAGGCCCGAACCCAGGGGCCGGACCTTGCGCGCGTTGCTCTTGATCACCGTTTGGCCCAGGCTCACCTGGCCATCACCGGCGATGACCACCTTGCCATTTTTTCGCACGGTGAGGATGGTTGTGCCGTGCCATTGGGGAATTTCACTCATTCACTAACTTCCTTAACGATTCCGGGAGGACCATATAGTCATATATTGCTGCATCTGCTAAGAGGCGCTTCTCATAGATGGATATGAACCATGCGCAAAGCAAATATTGATCGCAAAACCACGGAAACCGGCGTTTCCGTGAGCGTAGAGCTCGATGGAACCGGCAGCTTCAATGTGAAGTCCGGCGTGGGCTTTCTGGACCACATGCTGGAGCAGCTGTCGCGCCATTCCTTGATTGATATCACGCTTGCAGCCCAAGGCGACACGCACATCGATTTCCACCACACGACGGAGGATTCCGCCATTGCCCTCGGCCAGGCCGTGGCCAGGGCCCTGGGCGACCGCAAGGGCATCCGCCGTTACGCCGATTGCCTGCTGCCCATGGATGAAGCCATGACCCGGGCCGCCATTGACGTATCGGGCAGGCCCTATCTCATCTGGAAGGTGGAATTCTCGCGGCCGAAAATTGGCGAGTTCGACACCGAACTGGTGCGCGAATGGTTCCAGGCCTTTGCCATGAATGCCGGCATCACGCTCCATGTTGAAACCCTCTATGGCGACAACTGCCACCACATTGCCGAGAGCTGTTTCAAGGCGCTGGCCCGCGTGCTGCGCAGTGCCATTGAAATCGACCCGCGCCAGCAGGACCGCATTCCCTCGACCAAGGGAACGCTCGGCGGTTAATGGCAACCTATTCGATATATGCGGGCCAGCGCATTGAGGAGGCGGTTTTCGTGCGCGAGGGATTCTCCTGGCCCGCTGCCGTGTTCACCGGCTTTTGGGCCCTGTGGCACCGCATGTGGATTGTGGGGGTGGTTGCCATTGCCGTGATCTTGCTCGCCAGCACCCTGCCGCCCGCCATTGAATTATTTGTCAACCTCGCCACGACACTCGTGCTTGGCGTTTTTGGCAGTGACTTGCGCGAATGGTCGCTCGCCCGCCGCGGACTTTCCAACATCGACGTGGTTGAAGCCAGAAATATCGAATTGGCTGAACTGGAGTTCTACACAACGCCGCGTTCCGCAATGGTGATACCTGCTGTTGCCCCCGACATGCTCGGGCTGTTTGGCACGCCATGAAAACCGTGATCATCGATTATGGCTCGGGCAACTTGCACTCCGCCTTGAAAGCCTTTGAGCGCGCCGCGAACGGGAGCGGGCAGGTGGCCGTGACATCCGATCCCGAGGCGTTACGCAAAGCTGACCGCATCGTGCTGCCCGGTGTTGGTGCCTTCAAGGATTGCCAGATGGGACTCACCGCCGTTCCCGGCATGCGCGAAACCCTGCAGGACCAGGTCATCGTGCGCGGCAAGCCGTTCCTCGGCATCTGCGTTGGCATGCAGCTCATGGCCACCCGCGGGCTCGAACACGACATCACGCGCGGCCTTGGCTGGATCGCGGGCGATGTAAAACCCATAAGCCCGCAAGACCCCAACCTGAAGATTCCCCACATGGGCTGGAAC
>JANMKJ010000155.1:0-6079 GCA_031371945.1 Rhodobiaceae bacterium | reverse complement strand
GTAAACCATGAATACCGTTTCAAAGATGAAACCAAAGACTCTCGATCTCGTTGAACGAGCCCGCGTGCTGGGCCGCGATTTTGCCGCCCGCGCCGAAGTTGCTGATGAAACCGATGCCTTTGTGGCCGAGAATTATGCGGCCTTGAAGGATTCTGGCCTGGTTGAGGCAGCCGTGCCCGTGGAACTGGGCGGCGGCGGTGCAACACCTGCGGAACTTGCCGACATGCTCCGTACCCTGGCCCATTACTGCAGTTCAACAGCACTTGCTTTCGCCATGCACAGCCATCTCGTTGCGGTTCCGGCCTGGCGCTGGAGCCATCAGAAGGTGGCCGCAGTGGAGCCCTTGCTCAAACGCATCGCCGCAGAAAAGATTTTTCTGTCCACCAGTGGTGGTTCCGATTGGGTTGCGGGTGCGGGCACGGCAGAGCGGGTTGAAGGAGGCTACAAGATCACCGCACGGAAAGTGTTTTCTTCAGGGGCACCGGCGAGCAGCATTTTCATGACGACGGCCATGCTGGAAGAGCCGGGGCAGGAGCCCATGGTCCTGCACTTCGGTATTCCCATGACCTCGCCGAACCTGCGCATTGATCCCGTGTGGAAAACCCTCGGCATGCGCGGAACGGGTTCGCATGATGTGGTGATTACAGGCCATGTGGTTCCCGAGGCGGCTGTTGCCCTTAAGCGCAAGGCAGGTGAATGGCATCCGCTGTTCCAGATCATCGGCACTATGGCGATCCCCCTGATTTATGCCGTATATCTCGGCGTCGCCGAAAGTGCCCGCGATATCGCGCTCGAACTGGTCCGTAAACGCCGGCACGACCGCCATGTCCTGCAGCTTGTCGGGCAAATGGAATCCGAGCTGCGCGGCGCCCAGATCACCCATGCCTACATGATTGACGTCGTGGGGCGGAATAAGCCGGGGGCTGAAAGCATCAACGATGTGATGATGGGGCGGCGGCTGTGTGCCGGCCATGTGATCCGCACCGTTGAACTGGCGATGGAAGCCGCCGGGGGTGCGGGCTTCTATCGCAGCCGGGGACTGGAACGACGCTTCCGTGATGTGCAGGGTGCACGCTATCATCCCATGCAACCCGGCCCCCAGGCCGAGTATGCTGGTGCCATGGCCCTTGGCATGCCCATCGACAGGATTTTTTAAACCCATGTCCAAAATCTATGCCGAAGGGCATCGTCAACTGCAGCGCCAGTTCGATACGGAACGTCTCGCGGACCGCATCGAACAGCGCCTGCACCATGATCGCATAACAGCCGATGACCAGGCGTTTATCGAACGCCTGGACATGTTCTTTCTGGCAACCGCCGATGCAGAGGGGCGCCCCAACTGTTCCTACAAGGGGGGCGACCCGGGCTTCGTGCGGGTGCTGGATGAGGAACACCTGATGTTTCCCAACTACGACGGCAACGGCATGTATCTCTCGGCCGGCAACACCATTGCCAATCCCAATGTGGGATTGCTGTTTGTCGATTTCCCGAACCGCAAGCGCATGCGCCTCAATGGAACCGCGTCCATTCTGCCCGCCGAAGCGGCCAACCCGCCTTATCCCGAAGCGCAGTTCGTGGTGCAGGTGAAAGTCCGTGAGGTGTTTCCCAACTGCCCGCGCTATCTGCACCACATGCAGTTGGTGGAGCGCTCCGCTTTTGTGCCACGTGCCGCCGTGCAAACTCCGGTTCCCGTCTGGAAGGGCTTTGAATGGGCCCGTGATGTTTTGCCAAACCCTAAGTAGTTTTCAGTTTCCGCGCCGCCGCAAACAGGGCCGCAACCAATGGCGACAGGGGTTCCCGGTTCACGGCGACCAATCCCACGGCATGTTCAACAGCAGGTTCCACCAGGGCAACGGCTTTTACGCCCTCCATGGGACCCAAGGCATTCTGGAAATATTCCGGCATGATGCTGGCCAACCCCATGGTGCGCACCGATGAAAACAGGTTCATGATGGAATTGGTTTCAAGCCGTGGCGATGGGTGGGCATTTGCCGCAAGGAAAGCCCGGTCAACGATGCGCCGGTTCTGCATGTTGGGCGTGAGCAAACACAGGGGGATTTGCGCTGCCTCGAACCAAGTCACGGTCTTGGCCTTCGCCAATTCGTGGGATTCGCTCACGAAAAGGCAATAGCGCTCGCGGTAGAGCTCGGCCTGCAGAAGACCTTCCACCGGTTCGTTGTCGAGATAGGTAATGCCGGCCTCGATGGAAAAATCATGCAGCGCCCGGATGATTTCTTCGGAACTGTGGGACAGCACCGAAAAATCCACGGATGGATGCGCCGCCTGCATGGCTTTGGTGAGCTGTGACACCATCGGCAGAGCAGACGGAATGACGCCTAAAACCAGGCGCCCCACCAGCTCGCCGCGCTTGCCCTTGATCTGGGCCAGTTCCTGGTTGAGCGATTGCCAGCTATCAAGAATGAGATGGGCCCATTTCAGAACGCGTTCGCCCTCGGGCGTGAGGCCGATATAGCGCTGGCCACGCTCCACGATGGGAACGCCAAGCTCCTGTTCCAGCTGGCGAATGCGGCCCGATAATGTGGGTTGCGTCACGTTGCAGGCCTGCGCTGCCCGGGTGAAATGCTTTTCGCGCGCCAGGGCTGCCAAATATTGAATTTGCCGTATGTCCATGCCCCCAAACTAGCGGGGAAGCCCCGCCGTTGCAAAGGGGATTAACTGTTTAATTTCCTATAGTTAAAAACAATATGCATAGCAAAGGAAAATAACCCTTGACACCGTACGGTCAAATCGGTAGAAACGGGTATTCTCCACAATTGGGTCAAGGCAGAAGCGGTCAGGGAAAACGTTCCTGCCGCCATTCCTGACGATTATTCACAACACATGAGGTTCAACGATGACTGACGCAGGTGACGTTACTGCGGACGCATTGCCATGGCAGCACGCACGAAAAAGATATGAGGATCCATCACAGGATCTCAGGGTGCTGGCTGACGAGCTGGGTCTGAGCAAGTCCAGCCTGGTGCTTGAAGCGCGGCGGCGGGGCTGGACTTTGCGGGGGTCGCGCAAGCGGGCTGCTGAAACGACGCGCGCCACCATCCAGCGCTTCAAGGAGCTCCTGCAGGGCAGGCTCGCCCAGCTTGAAACCCACATCAACGCCCTGGGAGCCGACGTGTCCGCCGCCAACAGCGAACGTGAAATTCGCGCCGTGAACACCCTCGTGCGCACATTGGAAAAGGTATTGGAACTTGAACGCAAAGACCGCAGCCACCGCTTCAAGAAGCTCAAGGAACACCGCGACCTTAATGACGCCGAGCGTGACGAGCTTGTACGATGCATTGCGAACCTGCGCCGACGACCAGACAGAAGCGGACTTCGTGACGCAGATGCAGCAACCGAAGGTGCGGTCGGTTCTGACGGACTGGCGCAACTGGGCACGAGCCGACCAGCTGCCACCTGAAAACCACGGCTGGCGAAACTGGCTCATTCTCGGCGGGCGGGGCTCCGGCAAAACCCGGACAGGTGCCGAATGGGTGAAGGCCGCAGCGCTTGGGCTCTGGCACGTAAAGGCCTCACGCATTGCGATCGTTGCTCCCACCTTTGCCGAAGCGCGCCTTGTGATGATTGAGGGAAGGTCGGGCCTGCTCGCCATTCATGCGAACGGCGACCGCCCCCTGTATGAGTCTTCAAAACGCATGCTCACCTGGCCCAATGGCTGCGTGGCCCACGTGTTTTCTGCCGAAGAGCCCGATGGCCTGCGCGGGCCCCAGTTCGATGCAGCCTGGTGTGATGAACTGGCGAAGTGGAAGCGGCCCACGGACGTTTGGGACATGTTGCAGTTTGCCTTGCGCCTTGGCGATAATCCGAGTGCCGTGGTGACAACCACGCCCCGGCCCATTCCGCTGTTGAAGCGGCTGCTCGCCGATGCGGGCACCGTGACCAGCAGGTCGTCGACCTTCGACAATGGCGGCAACTTGGCCCAGCCATTTCTGGACGACGTGCTGAAGCGCTATGGCGGGACCAGGCTTGGCCGCCAGGAACTGGACGGTGAATTGATTGAAGATGATCCGGACGCCTTGTTCCGCCGCGACATGATTGAGGCGGGGCGGGTAGGAGAAACGCCCGAACTCAGGCGCGTGGTGGTGGCGGTGGATCCGCCCGCGGGCTTTGGCCGCAAAAGCAATGCCTGTGGCATTGTCTGTGTGGGGCTCGGCGTCGATGGGCGGGGCTATGTGCTGGACGATTTCTCCATCCACGGCGCAAGGCCCGCCCAGTGGGCCAAGAAAATCGTCGGCCTGTACCATGCGCGCGAGGCTTGCCGCGTGGTGGCCGAGGTGAACCAGGGTGGTGCCATGGTCGAGCAGGTGCTGCGGGAGGTTGATCCAGCCCTGTCGTTTCGCGCCGTCCACGCCACGCGCGGAAAGAAGGCGAGGGCCGAACCCGTGGCCGCTCTCTATGAGCAGGGCAGGGTGTCGCATGTGGGGGCGTTTCCCGCCCTCGAAGATGAAATGTGTGAAGCCATCGGCGAAGGGCACAAGAGCCCTGACCGCCTCGACGCGCTGGTGTGGGCCGTAACCGACCTGATGCTGCGCCAAAGGGCCGAGCCGCGGGTGAGGATTTTGTGAAAAGGAAAATGTCGTGTTCAACAAACTGAAATCACTGTTCGCTGGCGAACAGAAACGCTTTGCCGCGGCACCGCTGGTATCCATCCAGTCCGTGGGCAGTGCGCGCTGGACGCCGCGCACCTTCGTCAATGTGGCGCGTGAGGGCTATGCCGGCAATGCCATCGGTTACCGCTGTGTGCGGATGATTGCGGAAGCCGCAAGCTCCGTGCCGCTGCTGGTCCACGACGGTGAAAAGGAAGCAGCATCGCATCCCCTCAGGCACCTGCTGGCGCGGCCAAATCCCACACAATCGGGACGCGAACTCATCGAAAACATCGTGGGGTTCCTGCTGGTTGCGGGCAATTCCTATGTTGAAGCTTCAAGCCTTGACGGCCTGCCCCGGGAGCTGGTGTGCCTGCGGCCTGACCGCATGAAAGTGGTGGCTGGTGTGGGCGGCTGGCCGCAAGGGTATGAATACTCCGTCAACGGAGCATCAAGCCGGATTGCCGCCGAGGC
Source organism: Rhodobiaceae bacterium (assembly GCA_031371945.1). Lineage (GTDB taxonomy): Bacteria > Pseudomonadota > Alphaproteobacteria > Rhizobiales > Aestuariivirgaceae > Aestuariivirga. The sequence continues at coordinate 1,001 of JANMKJ010000155.1, read as the reverse complement.
CGTGCTGCACATCAGGCTGTTCAACCCGCTCGATGACTACTATGGCATGGCACCCCTGGAAGCCGCCCAGCGCAGCATCGATACCCACAACGCCGCATCGGCGTGGAACAAGGCCATGCTCGACAACGCCGCACGCCCCTCTGGCGCACTGGTGTTTGCGGCAAGCGACGGGCAACTCACCACCGAACAATTTGACCGGCTCAAATCCGAACTCGAAAACAATTTCCAGGGGGCCGGCAATGCCGGGCGGCCGATGGTTCTGGAAGGTGGACTTGACTGGAAGGAGATGGGCTTCAGCCCCAGGGACATGGACTTCATTGAAGCCAAGAACGCCGCCGCGCGCGAAGTAGCACTCGCCTTTGGCGTGCCGCCCATGCTGCTCGGCATCCCGGGCGACAATACCTTTGCCAACTATGCAGAAGCCAACCGCACCTTCTGGCGCCAATCCGTGGTGCCGATACTCGGCCGGGTGACCGAAGCGCTGTCGATGTGGCTGGGACCCAGTTTTGGCGACGCCGTGCGCCTCACCTACGACCTCGACCAGGTGGAAGCCCTGAGCGCCGACCGGAGTGCCCTCTGGGCCCGGGTCGAGCAGGCAAGCTTCCTCACGCCAAACGAAAAACGTGAAGCCGTGGGCTACGCGCCCACTCCCTAACCAACACATTTACAGGAATTTCCAAAAATGCAGATCCGTCGGGAGAAAAGCCCGTGTACGCGGCCGCTATCGGCTTGCTCGGACACGGGCGTGTTCGTGGGCTACGCCAGCCTGTTTGGCGTGCGCGATGCCAGTGGCGACATGGTGATGCCGGGGGCCTTTGCCAGCACCCTGAAACGCCGGCCGCCCGCCGCCATTCGCATGCTGTTCCAGCATGATCCCGCAGAACCCGTGGGCACCTGGATCGACATGTTTGAAACGGACCGTGGGCTTTGCGTGCGGGGCCGCCTCGACCGCCGCGTGCAGCGTGGCCGCGAACTCATGGCCCTGCTCGAAAGCGGCGGCC
>JANMKJ010000137.1:0-11587 GCA_031371945.1 Rhodobiaceae bacterium | reverse complement strand
CCATATTCGGGGTGCCGCTGGTTGCCATGGAGACGCAAACGTTCTTGAAACAGGTCAACGCATGGAAGGGTGATCTGGTAGGAACCCATCTCAAGGCTCTCGAGAGTTTCAGGAGAGCTTATACAGCGCCCACCCTTTTGGTGATGGGCAGCGAGGGCCGCGGCCTTTCGGAAGAGTTGGCATCGGCCTGCAAATCCATGGTTCATATCCCGATGAAGGGCGGAGCAGAATCGCTCAATGTCGCAACGGCAACAGCTATAATGCTGTATGAAATCGTTAAGCCCTGAGTAACTTTGCCAGCATTAATATTGTGGCGAAATGACAAGCATGGCCTACATCGCCTTTGTATTTGTTGCCTGCGTGCTGTGTAGCCTGCTCGGTATTGCACAACATTTCTGGCGAGCCCATGCGACGATGTTTGCGGAGGATCTGGGGCTTGGGGAACCATTGGATACCCTGACGCGGGATGACTACCAATTCGAGAAGAATGTCGTTGGCGCGGAATGGGACGATGCCGGATACTGGTCGGCAGACAGTGTGCGCAACCTCGTGTACTACATGGCCAGCGGTTTTTCCATACCGCTTGTGCTTGGTGCCATGTTTTGGAGCCAGCGTGTCGAAATCGTGGCGATCACCTGCTATGGGCTTTCTGCTATCGGGCTCCATTCGCCGCTCTGCTCTTAGGCGACACAATTGGTGAGTCCTGCTCACCACCTTTTCGAGAATCTGGTCCTTGAGCCGCATATTGGTTGCGGGCTATTCTAAATTTCTCAACGGAGGATGTAGATGAAGTCTCATGCGCGGGTGGTGGTTGTTGGCGGCGGCGTCATGGGCGTTGGCCTGCTGTATCATCTGGCACTTGAAGGCTGGAGTGATGTCGTGCTCGTTGAAAAAGGTGAACTTACCTCGGGCTCCACGTGGCATGCCGCTGGCCAGTGCCCGCAGTTCAACGGCTCGCTCAATATGTCCAAAGTGCACCTTTATGGCACGCAGCTCTATCCACAGTTGGAGAAGCTTACGGGCCAGGCCGTTTCCTGGCATGGCTGCGGAGGGCTACGCCTTGCGGTGACTGATGAAGAGGTGAATTGGTTCAAATATGTTTACGGCGTCTCGCGCCTGGCAGGCTATGAATGTGAAATCATCGGTCCCTCCGAAATCAAGCAATACCATCCCTATCTCGAAACCTTCGGTGTCAAGGCGGCATTCCGCACCGTAACCGATGGCCATGTGGCGCCTGCCGATATCACCAATGCAATGGCGGCAGGGGCCAGGCAGAAGGGTGCTGAAATCTATCGCCGCACGCAAGTGATGGACATCAGGCTGCTGCCGTCCGGCGAATGGGAAGTCATTACCGACAAGGGCAATATCATTTGCCAGCACGTTGTGAATTCGGCGGGTTCCTATTGCGACGTGGTGGGATCGTGGACCGGGCACAATGTTCCCATCGCCAACATGCTGCATCATTACATGATCACCGAACCCTTGCAGGAACTCATTGACCTCAAGATGGAGTTGCCCGTGGTGCGGGACCCCTACTCCCATGCCTATCTGCGCGAAGAAACCAATGGCGTGCTCGTGGGGCCATACGAAACTGAAACGGCCCACGTCTGCTGGAATGGCAATCCACCCGCCTGGGATTTTGAAAGTGAGCTGGTAGAGCCCGAACTTGATCGCCTCTTGCCATGGCTTGAAAGGGCCACGGAGCGCTTGCCGCTGTTTGGAAACGCTGGCCTGAAATCGGTCATTTCTGGTGCCATCACCCATACGCCCGACGGCACCTATCTTTCAGGCCCTGCACCTGGCCCCCGGAATTACTGGATGCATTGTGGAGCTTCCATTGGCATTTGCCAGGGTGGCGGGGCCGGCAAGTATCTGGCGCAGTGGATGGTGCATGGCCAGGCTGAAATCAACATGCGGGAATTCGATCCGCGGCGCTTCGGAAATTGGGCTACCAAGGATTATACCACGGAAGTTTCGATCGCCGACTATCACCACATGTATTACTGCTACAAACCGGGCGAGCAACACCACGTGGGTCGCGGCCTTCGAAAGTCGTCACTTTTCGAGAAACTCAAATCCCACGGCGCGCAGTTTGCCCAAATCTTCGGTTGGGAACGGCCGCGGTGGTACGACACAACGGGCAAGGGCGAGGACTTTTCCTACAAGCGTTCCAACTGGTTTGAAGCCGTGCGCGCAGAAGCACTGGCAGTGCGTGAGCGGGTGGGACTGATGGATCTCTCCACCTTCTCAAAATATGAAGTGACTGGCAAAGACGCCTATGCCTTTCTCGAGCGCATTTGCGCCAACAAGATCCCAACCAAGGATGGTGGCATCATTCTCGGTCACCTCCTGAATGAAAATGGTTTCATTGAATCGGAAATCACCGTGACCAGGCTTGGTGCCGAACATTTCTATGTTCTGTCGGCCGCTGTTGCCCAGTTGCATGACAAGGACCAGTTGGAATGGCGCAAACTGCCAACCGAAGCAGTTGAGATAGCGGATGTGACGGATGACTATGGCGTACTGGTACTCGCCGGACCCCTGTCGCGCGATGTTCTCGCGCAGTGCACATCCATAGACCTCACCAACGCATCCTTTCGCTGGCTTACCGCCAAGATTGCTGAAGTCTCTGGTGTCACGAACGTGCGCCTTATGCGCGTAAACTACGTGGGTGAATTGGGATGGGAACTGCACATCCCGATGGCTGACATGCCTAAGGTTTTTGATGATCTGCTAAGGGCCGGTAAATCCCATGGCCTGAAATTATTCGGGACCTACGCCATGAATTCGCTGCGCATGGAAAAGTCGTACCGCGGGTGGGGTTCGGAACTTACGACGGAAATTGACATGTTCGAGGCTTCAATGGAGCGCTTTATCCGGCTGGACAAGCCGGACTTCATTGGCAAGGCGGCAACGCTGTCCATGCACCAGCGGGGACCGCGCATGAAATTGGTTTGCCTCGAGGTTGCCAACACGGATTCAGACTGTGTCGGCAACGAGCCGGTTTACAGCGGAGACAAGATCGTGGGCCTGACGACATCCGGCGGCTACGGACACGCCGTCGAAAAATCCCTTGCCTTTGCCTATGTCGATCCGGGCAAGGTCGCGCCAGGCACGGGCTTTGACGTGCTGATGTTTGGCGAAAGACGAGCCGCTACGGTGATTTCTGAATCACCGTGGGATCCAACAAATGCCAGGCTGAAAGCCTAAAGTGACGTCAAATTCTTGGATGGCGGGATGTCTTCCCATGAATTTCCTGCTGCGATGATGCAAGTTTTTCCGCTGGGTGATGTCATCAGGATCGTCCAGGTGCCAGCCTTCGAGGTGTAGATTTCGAGAAGGTTGGATTGCCCGGCAATGGCTAGCGCCTTGCCCTGCTCCTTAAATTTATCAGTCAGCGCCTTGACGAAATCCGACCTGCTTCCACACATGGTCGCGGCCTGGGCCTGACCCGTAAGAGCCACAACTACTAATAACGCATAGGCAAATTTTAAGTTAGACATAGTTCCTCCAGTCTCGCCGTCCGAGGCGCCGCCGGAGGTTTTTACACCCCCTGAAGTCAGGCGGGTCCCGGAGCGGCCATGTCGATTAAATCGTTCATACACAGCTCCAAATACTCATACCTCCCCATCATGCGCCCAATACGTAAACGAATTGCGAATGACCGCGCGATGCGTTAGCTAGGCCGCATGGCCGTTTCCCACTCAAAACCTCTGGTTGGCATTGCTCTCATGGTTGCCGCCATGCTGGTCATGCCGTTCCTAGATGTGGTGGCAAAATTCCTTGGGCAACAAGATGTGCCCATCGTGCAGATCGTCTGGGGGCGCCTGATGTTCGGCATGCTGATGATGGCACCGCTTGTGGTGAAGAGCGAAGGCATGAACGGACTGATTCCCCAACAACCCTGGTTGCATTTCGCCCGGGCGGCACTCGTTGCCGTGGCAACGGGACTTTTCTTCTGGGCCCTCAAGTATCAAGGTATTGCTGAAACCCTGGCCATCTATTTCGTACAGCCACTAGTTGTCACTATGCTCTCACCAGTGGTTCTGGGCGAGAAAGTCGGCATTCGCCGCTGGCTGGCTGTGATCGTTGGCTTCTTGGGGACGCTGATTATCATTCGCCCCGGCTTTCAACACATCAACCCCGGCATGTTGATGTCACTGGGTGCGGGCTCGTGCTCCGGCGTTTACATGCTGCTGTCGCGTATTCTTGCCGGTCAGAACAGGGCAACGGCATCCACCTTTCACACCAGTCTTGCGGGCGCGATCCTCGTTTCCATTGCCGTGTTTTTCTTTTGGAAGACACCAACCACGCAGCAGTGGTTCATGTTTGCCTTGCTTGCATTCTTCGCGACACTTGGCAATTATCTGGCCATACGTGCCCTGGAATATGCAGAAGCCTCGCTACTGGCGCCCTTTGGTTATGCTGAAATGATCATGGCAGTTGCCGCCGGATGGTACTTCTTCGGCGACTTTCCGGACGGATGGACGTTCGTGGGCGTTGGCATCCTGATTGCCTGTGCGATTTACATTTCATACCGCGAACGCGGTAAAAAACTGCCGCAACCCTACCAGACACCGGATATTGCGCTTTAGGTTTTGATCACCTTTTCAATACGCCGGTCGGGAACAAGCCATATTAGCGCTACGACAGTGTAAAGTGCCATCGAAATCCACGGCGCGTAGAACGCCAGTGGGATCCCAATGAGATAACATACGAGAGAAATCTTCCCTTTGGTGTCCGAACCTATCGCCTTAGCGATTGTCGAGTCTTTGCCGTGGTGGGCGATGATGGTGAAAACCAGAATGGTATATGCAACTGCGGCCATTGCCAAATTGGCGCCAAACACGGCAACCGGCAGCGTCGGGAAGTGGTTCTCCCCCATCCAGCCCGTGGTGAAAGGGAAAAGCGAGAGCCAGAACAGCAGATGCAGGTTGGCCCAAAGTATTCCACCCGTTACATGGGAAACCGCCTGGAACAGGTGATGGTGGTTGTTCCAATATATGCCGACATAGGTGAAGCTTAGGACATAGCTGAGAAAAATAGGCGTAAGTTCGCGAAGGTTTTCCCATTCAGCGCCGTGCGGAACCTTGAGTTCCAAAACCATGATCGTGATGATGATGGCAATCACGCCATCGCTGAATGCTTCAATACGTCCCTTGCCCATGAGTTTTCCCTCAGAAGAATCAGGGTAGCAACTTAGCCATATAGGGTTGGCGACCGCAACATTTGGCGAAAACCAATCCGACGCTAATGAACAACCATTGGTTCACGGTCGGTGCGCAGTATGAGCAGATACCAGACGACGGCCACGCCCAGCGCCTTGCTGAGAACTTCCGTGGTGAAGGCAGCAGGAGTCAAGTACCCAGCGAGATGCTGGAACACAACGGTATCCAGCGGTACGGCTATGAGACTCGAGATCAGGATGCGCGACTGGAGTGGGCGCTTCGTGAAGGAGTAAATGGCCCAATCGGCCATTTCCGATATGACAAAGGCCGTAACACTGGCCACGGCAATCATCGGATCAACCATCGAGTAAGTTATGAGTCCGGCCACGAGTGTTGCGATCAACACCTTGTGGCCGATCTCGCGTTGCGCATAATCGCGCAGCACGAACACGAATCCGACTACGAGATTTGCAAGATAGAGATCACCAAGACCCGTGTTCCACACCGTGACACCGGGCACCAGCTGGGCGGGCGCAAAGAGCCAGTTGACAAGCAGGATCGACGCTATGTAGCTGCCGACCCAGAAAAGAGATCTTGGCGTTATGGACATTAGCCGACGATCTCGGAAGCTTTGAAGTTCATCTTGATTTCTTTCTTGGCATTTTCTGCACTGTCGGAACCGTGCACGGAATTTGCATCGATGGATTCAGCGAAGTCCTTGCGGATGGTGCCGGGTGCTGCATCAGCAGGGTTTGTGGCGCCCATGATTTCACGATACTTGGCAACGGCATTGTTGCCCTCCAGGACCTGAAGAACGACCGGGCCCGAGGCCATGAACTTCACGAGGTCCTTGAAGAAAGGGCGCTTGGCGTGCACGGCGTAGAACTTCTTGGCATCAGCCAACTTCCACTTCACCCGCTTTTGGCCAATGATGCGAAGTCCGGCAGCCTCGATCTTGGCGTTGATTGCGCCTGTCAGATTACGACGGGTTGCATCAGGCTTGATGATCGAAAACGTCCGCTCGGTGGCCATAGTAAGTTCCTGTCCGTTAAATTGAATTGGGCCGCCTTTTAGAGGCGGCCCAAGACAGTTGCAAGTGCAATAACGGCTATTCTTCGGCCTGCCCGATCAGGGCTGTGGCGCGGCTTACTGAAACGCGGCGGTTTTCCTGTTCGGCTTCAGCAGTCGGAATCTTCAGATAGCGCTCACCGTACCCTACCGTTTTCAGGTTTTTGCCCGGAATGACGTAATAGGTCTGAAGCGCCTTCTTGATGGCCTCGGCGCGCTGGCGCGACAGGGCAAGGTTTGCCGCGTCTGAACCAACAGCATCGGTGTGGCCTTCAATCAGGAACACTTCCCGCGGGTGGGCGGTGAGTATGCGCTCCATGATTTCAGCCAGCCTGTCCAGGTTTGACACTTCTTCGGCCCGCACAAAGGCTTCATTGAAACCGAAATGCACGGTATCGATTTCGACTCGCGGCAGGGACGCACGAAGAACCGGAGATTCCTCAACTTCCTTTACCGTGTAGCGGCGGGTGATCTTCTTGCGTGGTGGCGCAATTAGGATGTCTTCGAGTTCGGCATCGTCAACCTCGGCGGCATAGACATCTTCCATATCCTGGTTCGATCCATAGTCTGAATCATCCAGTTCAATGGCATATTGGCCGGCTTCATATTGGGCGCGGAGCTCGGCCTGACGCTGGCGGCGCTCTTTCAAGAGGCGCTGCTGCAACAGGTACTGGTCACGCTCCATCACGGCGCGCCAGTAGGCGCGTTGATTTTCCTCGTAGCGTCGGTCGTAGGTCGCCTGGCGGTAAACTTCAAGACGGCGACGCAGCTCATAATCCTGCAACTCGTCCGACGGCCTGCGATCATTCAGCATGACTTCAAACGACAGCGTAATATCGTTCTTGCTCTTGCGCGGAGGGCGTGCTGTCGAAGGTGGCGGCGTTCCGGCCTTTGGAGACGCAGCATCTGCGGGTGGCACAGCTTCCGCCACCGCGACGCGGTCCCGCAGGATGTCACGTTCAGCCTTAAGCTTTTGGCGCAAGGCACGCTCGGTATCGCGCGACAGTTCGTTGCCAGCCATGAGCTCACGTATGCCATCAAGCCTGGTTCTTAACTCTTCGTCAGCCAGCTTCTCGGCAGGGCGCGGATCGTCCAGGAACACCTTGGCTTTTGCCTCCGCTTCAGGACTACCTGTATTGCCGTCAAGCTTCTGCGACTGGCCCTTGTCAACCACGACTGGTGCGAGGGCTGCCGGTGGCGCGGCCTCAACTGGCACCTCAGCAACGGCTGGCGGTGGTGGAGGCAAGGGAGCAGTAGGTGCCACTTCAATGACAGCTGGTGGTGGCGGTGGTACAGCAGCATCAACTGTTGCCGCGGGGGCCGGAGCATCTACGGGAACTTCCGCAGTGGCTGGAGCATCTGCCGGAACTTCTGCCGGTGCAGGCTGCGCCGCCTGCTCATCCTGTTTTGCCTTGTCCTGTCGGGCTACGAATTCGTCGTGGGCGGCCTCGGCCAGCGCCTTCAACTGGTTTCGCGTATCCTCGGACAACGAGTCCATCTTGGCGAATTTACGCGCCTGCTTGGCGCGGGCGTTCAATTCGTCGCGCGAAAGTTCGGTCGCCGGGCGCGTATCAGCAAGCAAAGCAGCAACATCGGCTGGTATTTCAGAGGCTGCGGGTGGGGCGGGTGCGGCCTCTACAGGCTGTTCTGCAACGGGTGCCGGGGCAGTTTCAGCGGGTTGCTCCACGACAGGTGCGGGGGCCGGTTCAGCAGGCTGTTCCACCACAGGTGCGGGCGCAGGCTCAGCTGGCTGTTCCACGACGGCGGCCGGGGGCTCTGCGGCAGGAGCCGCCGGTGGAGCGGCGGCTGCTGCGGCTTCGCGGTTGGCAATCTCAGCCCGGGCCTGCTGGGCTATTCCCTTCAACTGGTCCTGGAGTTCGGCAGGCAGCCCGTCCATTTTGGAAAACTGGCGAGCCTGCTTGGCCCTTGCACCCAACTCCTCGGGCGTGAGTTCAGTCAGCGGGCGGGTATCAGCGACAAAATCCAAGACTTCCTGCGGGACCTGGGCTGCTACGGCTTCAGCAGCAGGTGCTGCCGGTTGTTCAGGATTGGCGGTTGCATCCTGGGCCAGTACCGGGGTTGCAAATAGCATTAACGCAAACAAACTTGTCGCCAATGGGTGGAATTTCATATGTCGCCTCCGGTTAGTTCAACGTGCATGATTTCACGCTGAAACACTGATTCTGAAACGTTATCTATTGATTATATACGGCGGAACTGTGGGGCAATTTAGGCTTTTTGTCATAATTTATTGTCGGAAACATGAACGTTCATGAGGAGCTTTTGTTCCATCCAAATGAAAATATTAAAGCCGTCCGGCCTCAATGATGCGCTTGAGGAAGCTGCGCGTGCGCTCCTGCTTCGGGTCACCAAAGAGCATTTCAGGTGGCCCCTCTTCATGCACAACGCCTTCAAAAAGGAAACAAACCTTTGATGCAACTTCCCTGGCAAAGCCCATTTCGTGGGTGGCAAGCAGCATCGTCATCCCCTGACCCGCAAGATCGCGCACGATGTTCAGAACTTCAGCGACAAGTTCAGGATCTAAGGCGGATGTGATCTCATCCAGCAACATGAGCTTGGGTTCCATGGCCAATGCCCGGACGATGGCCACGCGCTGTTGCTGCCCACCCGACAATCTGTCGGGAAATTCATTTGCCTTAGCTTCCAGCCCGATGCGCTTCAGCAGGGCCATGGCGCGCGATTCAGCATCCCCCTGTTCCATTTTCAGCACTTTCGTAGGGGCCAGTGTCACGTTTTGCAAAACACTCATGTGCGGAAAAAGATTAAAGCTCTGGAAGACGATGCCAACCTGCTGGCGCAGTTTGTCAACGTCGATGCCGGGGCCCGACACGCGGTCATTTTCCAGCCGAATTTCGCCGCCCTGGATTTTTTCCAGGCCATTGATGCAACGCAGCAGCGTTGATTTTCCACAGCCCGAGGGTCCGATCAGACAAACGACCTGGTGTTCATCCACATTCAAGTTCAGCCCACGCAGCACGCGCACAGGCCCGAATTCCTTGGCAACATTCTTGATTTCGAGAAACGCCATCTCAACCGCCTGCCCTGGTTCGGGCGTTGTCGCGCTCAATGAGTTTGTCAACGAAGCGAGCTTGCGGAATTGTCACGATCACGAACAGGATGGCAACAATCGTCACGGCTGAAAGGTTGAAGGCATTGGCTGCAATGATGCGCGATTGGTTGAACGCATCGATGACACCCACCACCTGCACCAATGCCGTATCCTTCTGGAGGCCAATGAAGTCATTGAGGAGTGGCGCAATGATACGACGTACCGCTTGGGGAATGACGACGTATCGCATGGTTTGGAAATACGAGAGACCCAGGGATCGCGCTGCGGAAACCTGGCTCCAGTGAATGCTTTCGATGCCGGCGCGGTAAACTTCCGCCACATAGGCGCCGTAGGTTAGCGTCAACGCCAGAATGCACCACCAGATGACGGGGATGCGGGTTGCTGTCTTGACCTCCATGGGAGTCATGACCGAAAGGTCAACGAACAGTCCCACGATTTTTGGAACGATCAGTTCGGGCAAGCCTGAAATTGGCAGGCCAAAGCCAATGAGGTACAACGTTACGACTGCCGGCAGACCGCGAAATACGTCGCAATAGATGATGGCCAACGCCCTGATGGGCTTTCCTGCAGGACCAGGCATCATGCGGGCCAGTGCCACAATCAGGCCCCAAACCAAGACCAGCACTTCGGCAACGACGAAGATAAAAATGTTATTCAGCAAAAACGCCCGCGTTACCAGCCACCATTTCTCACCCATCAGCGGCAAGTAGAAAAATGTCCTGCCAACGGCTGCGTCATTGGTGAGCACGAACGTTATTGCTGCAAGCGCCACAAGGCCAAATGTGCCCCAGCCGAATGTGAGCCATGCCTGGTCCCTGGCCTCGGAAGTCGCAATGCGGGTCTCGACCAGGTCGCCGCGGGAGGCAAAGCCCCTCGCTTTGGCGGCCTTGTTGTAAGCCCGCACAGCAGGAACAAATGCGAGCGCCGAAACCAGCACGACGGCAGCAAATACGAGTTCCCACCAACTGGCGTAATAGCCAATGGCCACGAGCGCGTTGCGCACCATAATAGTGGCGGCAGACGCGACAGCCACACAGGCGGCGGCAAAAACTACGGCTGCCAAACTCAGCTTGGCTGCACTATTTGGAATGGCGAGGGGTTGTGCCGTATCGTTCAAGGGTCAGCCCGTAGCAAGTGGAAACCCCGCCACATCGGCGGGGCTCCTTTTATGTTTAGTTGGCGAAATAGGGAATAGTCGCCGGGTCCTTGCCCCAGGCGGCAGCTAGATACTTGGCCCCAAGTTTGGCCATCGTCCCATCGTCGATCATGGCCTGGATGATCTTGTCGATGGTGGCGGAATTTGGCGCACCCTTTTCGTAGATTGCGCCATAGGTTTCGCCGGTTTTGTATTGCCCAACCACAATGGATTTTCCACCCGTGTTCTTTTCCTCGGCAAGGGTAATCGACGTATCGGTCAATGCCGCATCAATTTGGCCTGCGCGCAGGGCGGTGAACATGTCACCCTGGTCAGGATACTGCTGCACATTGGTCAAGCCCAGCTTCTCAGTAGCGAAAGATGCTCCGGTCGTTGATTGCTGCACGCCAATTTTTGCAGTTTTGATGGTTGTCGCATCAACCGGTGCATCGGCGCGGGTGAGAACGCCAATGTCTGAACTATAATAGGGTACGGAAAAATCAACCACCTTCTTGCGGTCATCCGTAATGGAAACTTCCGAGAGGGTAAGGTCATAGCCTGAGGTTTGGCCCGCAACCAGCGGGTCCCAGCCGACGTTGACAACTTCCAGCTTGTCGTAGCCGGCGCGCCAGGCAATTTCAGCAGCCATGCAATATTCCATGCCGTCCTTGATGCCCTCTGGTGTATCACCATTCCACCAGATTGGAGCTGGCAGCGAAACTTGGACGGTAAGCTGGCCCGCCTTTGCCGGAGCTGCAACTGGGATCGACCCCTTGGCGCCAATGAGCACACAATTGCCAAACAAGTCCATTGACATGGCAGATGTAGACAGTGCCACAAGTGTGGCGAGGGCCAGAAAATTTCGTTTGGTATGCGCCATTTAAGAACTCCCTGTTTTGACGGTGACGGCAAGCATACACCGAAAGGGGGGTTGCGCGGCAAGAGGTTAATTAGCCCGTCCAGCCTAGTCCTTGCGCCACGCAGTTCATGGTCATGAGCAACGGCATGTTGAGCTTGTCATCACGTTTTTCACTCCGGGTTTCGCGCAGCAACTGGACTTGCCAAAGATTAGCGCGATCGACAATGGGGCGCACCCGGTCAAAACGGCGACGGAAGCCCTGGAAC
>JANMKJ010000134.1:0-1743 GCA_031371945.1 Rhodobiaceae bacterium | reverse complement strand
GCCGCGCTTTGGATTTTCAACATCCGAATCCCTCGAGCGTGGGCGCGACGTTGATGCAGTGCGGGGTTTCCTGGGAAGCCAGGGACCCATGGCGCTGTTTGATTTGCCGTGGCTGCCGCTCTACCTGATTTTTGTCTACGCCTTGCATCCATACCTTGGAGCATTGGTGATCGGCGGCGCGCTGTTGCTGTCGATGGTGGCAATTGCCACTGAGCTGTTGACGCGCAAACTTGCGGGATCAACCCATCAGGCCGTCATTGCCCGCAATGCCATTGCCGATTCTAACACGCGCAATGCCGAAGTGCTGCGGGCCATGGGCTTTGCCAGTCGCGCCGTTGACCGCTTTGAGGATGCAAACAAGGACCATCTTGCATTGCAGACCCGCGCCAATGACATTTCCGGCACCTTGAGTGCGGTATCGCGCATTCTGCGAATGATCCTGCAGTCCGCCACGTTGGGGCTGGGTGCCTACCTCACCATTGAGGGCCAGATGTCGGGTGGTGCCATCATCGCAGCCTCCATTGCCTCATCGCGGGCACTGGCTCCGGTCGATATGGCAATTGCCAACTGGAAGAATGTTGTGCAGGCCCGTGGTGCCTGGGCGCGTATCCAGGAAACCCTGATTGCCCTGTGGGAAGATCGCACGCCGATGGATTTGCCACGCGCCACCAAGAGCCTGAAAGTTGAAAAGCTGACAGTAGCGGCACCAGCATCGGGCCGTGTGCTATTGACTGACGTGAGTTTTGAAGTGAAGGCAGGGCAGGCGCTGGGCGTCATTGGACCGTCAGGTGGTGGCAAAACCACGCTGGTGCGGGCGCTTACCGGCATTTGGCCAAGCCTGCGCGGTTCAGTCCGTCTTGATGAAGCGGAATTAGGCCAGTGGCCCGAAGAAATGCTGGGTTCCATGGTGGGGTACTTGCCACAGGACGTGGCATTGCTGGATGGCTCAATTGAAGAAAATATCTCGCGTCTTGATTCTAAGGCGAGTTCCGAGGCGGTGGTGAAAGCCGCCAAGGCGGCCGGGGTACATGAAATGATTGTCCATATGCCGGATGGCTATCAAACGCAGGTGGGTTCACAAGGGGCAACACTGTCGGCAGGTCAACGTCAGCGCATTGGCCTGGCGCGTGCCCTCTATAGTGAACCGTTCGTTGTGGTGATGGATGAGCCCAATTCAAACCTTGACGGTGAGGGCGAGGTGGCCCTGACCGAGGCGATCAAGTCAGTGAAGGCCCGGGGTGGCATAACCATCATGGTGGCGCACCGGCCAAGTGCCCTCGCCGCAGTCGACTACCTTGCGGTCATCCAGCAGGGTAAAATGGTAGCCTATGGTTCCAAGGAGGACATCCTTGGCCAGGGTCAGAGCCAGAACCAGAACCAGAACCAACCTCCCGGTGCTCCCCAGGCGGCAAACGCGGCGAGGTTGAAGCAGCGGCCAAAACCCAAGCTGGTTTCAGTGTGAGGTGGCATCATGAGCATGATTGAGGTCCAGGCAACCCGCGCCAGCAAGAATAAACCCCAACCCCAGGGCCAGGAAAAATACCTGCTGTCCAGCACCGGATCAACCTCCACGCCCTTTTATGTGGGCGCGATGCTGCTGGGTTTCGCCCTGTATTTGAAGAGCGTTCTCGTCCCCTGGGCAAACGCAAGCGTTCCGCCAGCAGGCCACGAGAATCCTGATGACCAGCCACTGAATCCTGACGAGGTTGGATTGGCGGTTGCCAGTCTCGACAACGTCTTGCC
>JANMKJ010000126.1:0-3101 GCA_031371945.1 Rhodobiaceae bacterium | reverse complement strand
CGCGGAACACTTGGTGGAAGGGATAATCATCGCCAACCCGCGCCACGTATTTGCCAGTGTTGTCTACCACCGTGAAACTGGCATTACTGACGCCACCCTTGAGTGGAACAAGCGCGATTGGCCCTTTCCAGAAGCTTAAAGCTCGCACCTTGCTTTCTGCCGTCATTTTTAAGCCCTCTTTTGCATGAAATTGCCGCCTGTTGGCTGCTTTCGTCAACTGAAATGTTGTTTCTTGTGGTATTTCGCAAATATCTTGTGGTATTATGCCCGTAATTATGGTAATTTCTGCCAATACCACATATGATCACACAACTGAGCAAGCGCCAAACCGATATTCTCGACCGCGTCAGGGAACACGGTAGCGCTTCCATTGCTGGTTTGGCTGAAACCCTCGAGGTTTCCCTCGAAACCATCCGGCGTGACATCAAGCCCCTGGTGGAATCACGAGAAATTTTACGGCGGCATGGTTCCGTGGCCATGCCCTACGAATTGGGCGAAGCGCCGTTTGAACGCCGCCTGCGTGAGCAGGTGCAGGCCAAGCGCGCCATTGCCCGCCGCGCTGCCCGCCTCATTGAAGATGGTGACAGCCTGATGTTGGACGCAGGCACCACGACCAGTATCTTCGCCCGCGAACTTCTCAAGAAGCGCGGCCTTACCGTTGTCACCAATTCATCGGACATTGCGCGCACCCTTGCAACCGTGAACGGCAACAGGGTCTACATGGCTGGCGGCGAGCTCAATGGTTCCAATGGCGCAGCCTTCGGCCCCACGGCCATTGCCTTTGCCGCAAGTTTCCATGTGCGCCATGCCATTATCTCAATCGGTGCTTTGCATGCGGACTTTGGCCCTTCCGACAGCGCACTCGCTGAAGCCGAGTTTGCCCGGATGGTTTTGTCGCGCGGCGAGAATCGCGTCATCCTGTCAGACCGCTCAAAATTCGGCCGCACGGCGCTCATCAAGGTCTGCGACTTCACCGACATCAACCGCCTGATCAGCGATGGCATACCCGATGAAAGGCTTTCCGCTGCACTGCAAACGGCAGGTGTAAGCGTGAATGTTGTGGCACCCTGACGGATCGTCGCAGGGCAGCCATGAAATTGAAACTTCTCCAGTTGACCGCAGCACCCCTAATAGACCAAACTGCCACGTGAACTCAAAAACAGGTGAACAATGCGCTACGAAGCACCAGAAACAATGAAGTCAGCGGTCACGCTGATGGCAAAGGAAAAAGGCCTGGCATTCGTGCTGGCTGGGGGAACGGACCTACTCGTAAAAATGAAGGCGGGCATCATCGAGCCTGACCTTGTTGTAGACATCAAGAAGATCAAGGGCATTGCCGAGATTTCGAAATCCGCCACGGGCTTCAAGATCGGTGCAGCCGTGTCAGGTGTGCAGCTTTCTGAAAATGCCGCACTTGTCAAAGCCTGGCCTGGTATTGTTGAAGGTGCAAACCTCATTGGCTCAAAACAGGTGCAGGGCCGTTGCACCATGATTGGCAATCTGTGCAATGGTTCACCCGCTGCCGATGGCGTGCCGGCCCTCATTGCCGCGAAGGCTAAGGTGGTTGTTTCAGGCCCCAAGGGCAAGCGCACCATTCCGGTTGAACAGGTTCCCGTATCTCCGGGTCGCACGTCGCTGAAAAAGGGCGAAATCATTGAGGCGATCCTGCTGCCCAAGCGCCCGCCAAAATCCTCCGATGCCTACCTGCGCTTCATCCCGCGAACCGAAATGGATATTGCGGTTGTAAGTGCTGCAGTGAACCTGACGCTCGACGCGAAAGGAACGGTTACTGACGCGCGGGTCGCCCTGGGTGCCGTTGCACCAACCATTGTCGTGGTTGCTGACGCTGCCAAGGCACTCATAGGCTCAAAGCTGGATGCTGCAAGTCTGGAAAAACTGGCTGCCGCCTGTTCGGCCGCCTGCCGGCCCATTGATGACAAGCGCGGAACCATAGAATTCAGAACCAAGGTTGCAGGCGTACTCGCGCGCCGCGCCGCAGAAATTGCGTACAAGCGCGCAGGAGGAAAACTGTAATGTCGAGCGTTCATGTATCAACCACCATCAACGGGGATGCCGTTGACTATGTCTGCAGCGCCGATGAACCGTTGCTTGACGTACTGCGCAACCGGTTGGGAATGACCGGCAGCAAGGAAGGCTGCGGCACGGGTGACTGTGGCGCCTGCAGCGTGACGGTAAATGGCCGTCTTGTGTGCTCATGCCTCGTGCTTGGTGCAGAAGTAGATGGTGCAAAAATTGAAACCATTGAAGGCATGGCCAAGGGCGACAAGCTCCACCCCTTGCAGAAAAACTTCATTGCCCACGCGGCACTCCAGTGTGGCATTTGCACTCCGGGATTCCTCATTGCAGCCAAGGCGCTGCTTGACAAGAACCCAGACCCTTCAGAAGAAGAAATCCGCTTTGGCCTGGCCGGCAATCTTTGCCGCTGCACCGGCTATGACAAGATCGTTCGCGCCGTACAGGCCACAGCAAAAGAAATGAGAGGAGCTTAATATGCCACTCGATACCAGTTTCGTTCAACGCAAATTCAAGCAGGTTGGCACGCGCCCCCTGCGTCCCGATGGCCTCGACAAGGTAACGGGCCGCGCCAAATACGGTGCTGACTATAATGCACCAGGCCAGCTCATTGCCCTCGTGCTGCGTTCCCCCCATGCCCACGCCAAGATCAAGGGCATTGATACGTCGAAAGCGGAAAAGCTGCCGGGTGTCAAAGCCATCATCACCAGTGCCGATCTTCCTGATCTCACCGGCGGCGATCGCGGCATGCGCGACATGCTGGAAAACTGCATGGCCCGCAAGAAAGTACTCTACGATGGCCATGCCGTGGCAGCCGTGGCAGCCATCGATGCAACAACCGCCCGCAAGGCGCTGAAGCTGATCAAGGTCGACTACGAGATCCTGCCGCATGTCACCGATGTGGATGAAGCCCTGAAGCCGGGCGCTCCTGTCATCCACAGCGATGTATTCACGGAAGGCGTGGAGCCCAAGCCTACCAAGCCTTCAAACAACAACAAGCGCGCAACTTTTGGCCACGGTGATATTGAGCAAGGCTTCAAGGATGCAGATTTCATCGTCGAACGCAG
>JANMKJ010000231.1:0-2030 GCA_031371945.1 Rhodobiaceae bacterium | reverse complement strand
TGGACTACCGAACCCGCCTTAACGCCGGGCATGATGGCAAAAAACACAAGGCCAGTGGCATAGAGAAGATAAAAGGCCACAGCCGCCGTTACATTAGGTTGCTTGCGAATGAGATCGCCCATTTCGGCCACATAAGTGGCGCGCGCCAACCAGCCGAGCCATACCATGTCAATGCCGAGGAAGACAATCAGGGTTGCAATGTAGGTGGCGATGATCTTTGTCATGGGTCTGGTGCTCTAATCGTTAGCGGTTTTTGAAATTGAAATGGGTGGATCAAGAGGCACCGGGCGTTTGACCAGCCGCATGCCCTTCCACCAAAGTTTTGCTGCTTCCCAATGGATGCCGCCGACAATCTTGAAAGGCAGCAGGGGAAGACTGACGAATGATTTCAGCAAGGCGCCATCGGTGAGGGGCAACTTTTTTCCTGCGAACCAGGCGTTGAGGCAGGGCCCTTCGCTGTTGGTAAGCCTGATGCCGAGCTGCAATTCCTCATCCGGAGTTTGGATACTGAAATCGTAATGGCCTTCGACCTTGTTGAAGGGCGATACGTAGAATTTCTTGTTGCAGGACTGGTGTGACGTTTCACCTACGGGAATCACATAGGAGTGGCGCTCTCCAAAAGTGTTGTTTACTTCGTAGATCATAAGCTTCAGGCATCCAACTGAATTGAAAGCATAAAAAACAGTCAATGGATTGAATACATATCCCAGTACGCTCGGATAGCAAAACATGAAAACCTTCGCGACGTCGTGGCCGACATCCGATTTTTTGACGTGCGACCAGACGTATTCGCGTATCGGCGTGCCATCACCCGGACCGAACTTGCGATCATCGATGCTGAAAATATTGAAGCGAGTATAACTGAAAAATTTCAGCGACTTGTCGAGGTTGGCAAGCTCATCGATATCCGCAAAGAAATTATATACGCTGTAGCGCAATTCGTGGCGGACGGGGGCAAGTCTCCTGTGGACTACTTCACCACGATAAAGGCATGAAACAAGGGAGCTCACTCGGCGGCCTCAAGATGAAGCGGTTTGGGGTGGGGTGCGAGTGGTGTCACATGGATGCGACCATTCTGGTTGGCGACATTCCAGGGGCGTAATGCGCCACCCAGTTGCTCGGCCACGGCAAGTCCAGACTGCAAGCCATCTTCGTGGAATCCGGCACCAAAATGGGCGCCACAGAACCAAGTCCGGTTTTGACCTTGCAGTGACCATAGCTGCTTTTGCATTTTTCCGGTGTTGCCATTGAATATGGGGTGGGAGTAGGAAAATTCCTGCGCGATGGTCTCGGGCTTCGGCATGCGATGTGGATTGAGGGTGACAAAAAGATTGGTTGTTGTTTCCAGTGGCTGCAAAGCGTTCATCCAGTAGGTAACGGTTTTTGAATCGGCAGCTGCACCTGAGTCCGACACGTAGTTCCAGCTTGACCACAGCCGCCTTCGGCGCGGCATCAAAGTTTCATCACTGTGTAGAATGGCACGGTTGGCCGTATAACGGAACGCCGAAAGGCAATGGGCTTCCGCTTCCGTCGGGTTGGCCAGCATGGCAAGCGCCTGATCAGCATGGGTTGCGACAACCACGTGGTCAAAACTCTCACGGAATGACTTGGTGCTGTGTATGGTCACTCCATGGGCCGAACGGGAAATGCTTTGCACGGGGCAATTAGTAGTGATCCGCATGCGGCTGTCACCAAGCAATTTTTGCACATATTCGCGCGACCCTCCGGAGACAGTGCGCCATTGGGGCCTGTCAAAGAAGTTGAGCAATCCGTGGTTTTCAAAAAACCGCAGGAAACATTTTGCCGGATAATCCAGCATTTGCTGGGGCGCCGATGACCAAATGGCGCCAGCAACAGGCAACAGGTGCAGTTTAATGAATGCGTCGGAATAGTCTTGATCCCGCAGGAACTGACCAAGGGAGACACTATCTCCAATATCGCGACTCTCTCCGGCAGCATGGCGGAAAAAACGAACGAGGTCCGCAACCATACGCCAGTGGCTTGGTCTCACGATATTGGAAATACTTCCT
>JANMKJ010000115.1:0-4134 GCA_031371945.1 Rhodobiaceae bacterium | reverse complement strand
CCACAATGCGCCATTTGGCTTCAGGGCGCGGCGGCACTCCACCAGCCATGCCTTGGTGAATGCGTCATATTCGGCAAAGCTTGCAAACTTGTCCCAATGATCATTGACGGCATCAACTTTGCTCTGGTCGGGCCGCGTCAGGTTTCCGGCAAGTTGCAGGTTGTAGGGTGGATCGGCAAATACCAGATCGACCGAGCAGGTGGGGATTTTTTTCAATTCCTCGAGGCAGTCGCCCACGAGAATTTTGTTGTGCAGCGGCCTTATATCCGGCTTTGTCTCGAAACCCATGACGCACAACCCCAACGCAACACACTGACACAAACCAATGGTATGAATCTTTGTGGAGTGGCCGTGAATCGAATTCAGCCGGAATGGTTAACGCGCCAGCAGCGCGGCTACGGGCTTGAAGGTTTGACGGTGGTGCGGGCAGGGACCGAATTTCACCAGCGCCGCGTGATGCAGTTTCGTGCCATAACCCTTGTGACCGGCAAATCCGTAGGCCGGGTAATGCCCGTCCAGCGCAATCATCAGGCGGTCACGCGTGACCTTGGCAATGATGGAGGCAGCCGCAATTGAAAGCGAACGGCCATCGCCTTCAACAATCGTCCTGTTGTGGCAGGAGAGCCGTGGGCTCCTGTTGCCGTCCACGAGTGCCAGATCGGGCCGCACCGAAAGTTGGCCTACGGCTTCGCCCATGGCCCAAAGGGTGGTGGCAAGTATATTGTCCCGGTCAATGCGCGCCTCATCCCCAATGCCGATCCCAACCTGGGCAGAGGCCATGATCTCATAGAATAGAACCTCGCGGGCTGCGGCAGAGAGTTTCTTGGAATCATCGATGCCTTTGGGAATATGCTTGCCATCCAGAATGACGGCTGCTGCAACAACGGGACCGGCCCACGGACCGCGGCCTGCTTCATCAATGCCGCAAATATATGAATACCCCTGCTCATGTGCTGCAAGCTCAAACGAAAAGTCAGGTCCGGTGGAATCGCCAACTGCCATGCCCCTATGGGCCACAAGCCTAGATCAACGTCAACTGCTCTCCCGGCTGCGGCGGCCTTTGAAACAAATCTGTTGCCAGCTTGACGCGGTGGGCATTGATCCCCAGCCGCTCCGCCGTCATTTGAAAGCGGCGCCCAATGGTCCACGCATAGGGTCCCATGCCCGTCATGCGCCGCCCGAAGGTGGCGTCATTTTCCTTGCCATCCCGGACGGATTTCACCAGTGACATCACCTTGGAGGCCCGGTCCGGCATTTCCGATTGCAGCCATTGCTTGAAAATGTCTTTCACCTCAAGCGGCAGGCGCAGCATGGTGTAGCCCGCCTCTTTCACGCCAGCCATGGCGGCTGTTTTGAGAATGGCTTCAATTTCCATGTCATTCACGGCGGGGATGACCGGCCCCATCATGGCAACAGTGGGAACGCCGGCAGCCGACAAAACGCGAAGAGCCTCAAGCCGTTTGGCAGGGGTTGTGGCCCGAGGCTCCATCGCGCGCGCCAATTTTCCGTCCAGGGTGGTCACGGAAATGGCAACTTTCACCAACCCGCGTTTTGCCATGGACGTGAGAATATCCAGGTCACGCAAAACCAGGGCAGATTTGGTCACAATCCCCACCGGGTGGTTGAATTCGGACAGCACCTCAAGCACCTGCCGGGTAATGCGGTACGTCCGTTCAATGGGCTGGTAAGGATCGGTATTGGCCCCCAGGGCGATGGTGCGGGGCGCATAATTGGGCGCGGTTAATTCCTCCCGAAGCAGAGCCGCCGCGTTCGGCTTAATGAAGAGTTTGGATTCAAAATCAAGGCCCGGCGACAGCCCCATATAGGCGTGGGTCGGCCGCGCATAGCAATAAACACAGCCATGCTCACAGCCCCGATAGGGGTTGATCGAACGGTCAAACGAAATATCCGGCGACTGGTTGCGCGCGATTATGGTTTTGGGATGTTCTTCAAAAATCGTCGTTTTAAGGGCCGGCAATTCAGCCAGCGACTCCCAGCCATCGTCAAAAAACGAAATGCCGTTTTTCTCATATCGACCCGTGTCATTATTGCGCGCACCGCGACCGCGCATGTGATGCGGCAAGGCCGTTTGCCGGCCCGCTCCGGTAACGGCAGGGTCAAAAGAAACCGAAGGTCTCATATCAAGGAGCGTTGGCATGCCTGATATGTAGCATGCGAGTAAGAACATAACAAGAACAAACTTGCGAAGCGACGAATTTCCAGCCATTCCAACGGGATGAAAACCAAAACCCTGTTGCTGGCCCTGGCCGCCCCCCTGTGTTTCGGCACGGGCCTCACCCTCGCCAAGCCAGCGGTGACCCATTTTCCACCCCTGTTCATGATGCTGTTGGCTTACGGTACCGTTGCACTCATCACATTGTTTACGGTACGGGAAAAAATCAAAACGCCGTGGCCGACCATGTTGATGATTTCATCCTGCGCGGTCACCATTCAGGGGGCCCTGCTGTTTTTGGGCCTCCGCAATCTTGAAGCCACCACCGCCAATCTCGTGCTGCAAACCCAGGTGCCCATGGCCGTATTTCTCGGTTGGCTCATTGGTGGTGAAACTTTAAATGCCAGAAAAATCATTGGAACCGCAATTGCACTCGTAGGCGTGGCCATCGTCATTGGCCTGCCCCACGAGCGGCCGCCATTCTGGCCCGTCACGTTGGTGATCGTTGGCGCATTTGTGTGGGCATTGGGACAGGTGTTGATCCAGAAGTTCGGTCGCGATAGCGGCATCGTTCTGCTCAAGGCAAATGCACTCTATAGCCTGCCGCAACTTGCCCTGGTGTCCGCAATCTTCGAATCCGGTCAATGGCAAGCCGTGCAAACGGCAGGTCCCATCGAGTGGGGTACCATGGCATTCGTGGCCGTCGTCGGATTCTACCTCGCCTACATCGCCTGGTATTCCCTGCTGCGCCAGGTCCGCATGGACGAAGCCGCCCCCTTCATTCTGCTGATGACGCCCATTGGTCTTTTCACTGCAGTCGTCGTGCTGGGGGAACATATGTCACTGGTGCAAATCATTGGCGCCACGGTTCTGCTGTTTGGCCTGGCCATCGTCAACGGGTTGGTATTCGGCAAACCGAAACTGGCCTAGCCCTTGCGGCGCTGCTGGTGTTCTTCCAGTCGCGGCATGATCTCCACGAAGTTGCATGGGTGGTGGCGGTAGTCCAGCTGGAATTTCAGAATCTCATCCCAGGCGTCCTTGCACGCACCCGGCGAACCCGGCAGGCAGAAAATATACTTGCCCTTCATCACACCGGCCGTGGCCCGCGACTGCACTGTCGATGTCCCGATTTTCTGGAATGACACCATGTGACACAGAGTGCTGAACCCTTCAATCTCTTTTTCGAACAGGGGCCGCATCGCTTCAATGGTGACATCACGCCCGGTCAACCCAGTACCTCCCGTTGAAATAATGACGTCAATGTCGGCACGCTTTCCCCATGCTGTGACGATTGCCTGGATCGCGGCAATCTCATCTTTTGCAATCTGCCGTTCGACCACGATGTGACCTGCCCCCACAATGCGGTCACCCAGCGTTTGCCCCGATTTGTCATCGGCCATGCTGCGCGTGTCGGATACCGTCAGGATGGCAATGCGAAGTGCTATGAATTCCCGAGCATCAGCCATCAAGGGCCTCCTTGAATGTGAGCAGGTCACGCCATGCCAATCGCTTTTGTGCTGGCTGCAAAGTAAGGTAGCTGGGGTGGAAGCTCGCCAGCAGCGGTATTTTCCGTGGGCCATACGCAAACCATTTGCCGCGCGAGGCCATCAGGCTGTCTTTGCGCGCCAGCAGGCATTGCATCGGCAGCTGTCCGAAACTCAAGATCAGCTTTGGCGCAACGATTTCAATCGCCCGTTCTACATAGGGCTGGCACATGGCAATCTCTGCCTCGGTTACACCCCGGTTTCCTGGTGGTCGCCATGGAATGAAATTGAACAGGCCAACACTTTCAATCGACAGGCCGATGGCACCGAGCATCTTCGCGAGGAGAATGGCGTGGGACCCCGCAAAAATCTTGCCTTCATTATGCTCATCGGGACGTGGAACATCGCCGATGAGCATGATTGGGGCCGAAAGGTTTCCACCGGCATTCCACATATTGCTGGCCGTTCGTTTCTAAG